>JAJDEI010000116.1 GCA_029259845.1 Planctomycetaceae bacterium
CCTAGTCCCGGCCGGGTGGGGACTTGCACGAAGCCGTCTTCGAGTTCGAACGGTTGTGCGACCAGTTCGCGGCGCCAGGGGTTTTCGGACTGGTCGAGTTCGAGCATGGGCGTGTCGGTGGGGTATCCCCAGTGGGGATCGGGCAACAGCGACAACAGATGGACCGTCGCTGCAATCAGAATCGCTCCGCCCCAGCAGTGGGGCACGCAGCGGATGCCGGACAGCGCCGCCAGCTCGGCAATGAACAACACTTCGCCAATTCCGCCGCACAGGCTGATATCCGGTTGGATGATGTCCATCGCGCGGCGGTCGATCAGTTGCTTCGCCGTGGCCCGTGAGTCCAACGCTTCACCCGCCGCCAGCGAGAGCGGCAGTTTGCGGCGCAGCTCTTCGTAAGCCGCATATTCGGGAGACTGCGGCAGCGGCTCCTCGAAGAATTCGAACCCCAGTTGATGCAGTTCCCGCCCCATCTCCAGCGCACTGGCCATTGTGTACGCCGCGTTTCCGTCGGCCATGAGTTTGACATCCGGTCCCACGACATCGCGGACCTTTTGGGCCACCCGGGCTTCGCGGCGGACCGGGTGGCGTCCGAGCCGCATTTTCAGGGCATTGAAGCCTTGTCCGACCAGCGCCTGCGCCTCTCTGGGAAACTGCTCCTCCGGCTCCTCTCCTTCAAGATAATTCATCGCCGAGGCATACGCGGGAATGCGGTCCCGCAGCCGGCCGCCGAACAATTCCGCGACCGGCAAGCCGAGTGCCTTGCCGCGCACGTCGTTGAGCGCCATGTCGAGCGCCCCCACGGCCAGCGCATGCCCGAAGTTGGGCCCCCACATCTCCCGCCAGAGTTTGCGGTATTCGAGCGGATTTCGTCCGACCAGCCGGGGTCCCAACTGGCCGTCGATGGTCGCCCGCGCTCCATTCAGCGGCGAGGTCTCTCCCCAGCCGACGAGTCCCGCATCGGTTTCGATCTTCACCAACAGGGCGGACCGCGTCCGATCCAGCGGCACGGAGACCGAGACGCCGAATGCCCGTTTCAACCGATGCCGCAACAAGTACGTGCGGACGGCAGTGATCTTCATATTCGGTGCGTGTGACGCCGCGGCCTCATCAGCAGCCCGGCCTGAATGCACGAGTCCGGCCGTCCCGGCCGCTAACGCAGTTCCCTGGAGAAAACCACGTCGGCTCAATCGTAACGCGCGCATGACGCAGTCCTCGATTCGCGTTGAAGGTCGGTGGGCGAGAGTTCACAGATGCCACCGAGTGTGCCGGACGAACGCTCCCACAACAAGCCAGCCTGTTCCCAGAAGCGGACGTGGGTGCGACCGCTCAATGGCGGGGGTGGCGGGGGCGATCTTAAACCGATGATTGATAAATCGCACGGACCTCCGGGGCTGTGGACGGCTAACGAACCGCGTCACGGCCCCAGTGTTCGGAACGAGGACAGTTCTTGTTGTCTCAATCACGCCTCAGCCACCTGGAAAGGGGCAAGCACCACCATCGAACGCATGCACCCTGCGACAACTCCCACGGCACGCCGGCCGTCGAAGAAAAGCGATTTGTCGCTCAGGTGGCTCGACGACGCGATTTGGGTATCATCCCATTGCAAGATGACGAATCGGTTGAGAAAGTGATCCCCCATGAGGCGAATGCGCAAGGAGGTGGACATGCTGCGAGCATGGGCTTACGTCGTCGTGCTGGCGGTTGTGGGAGCCGTCAACGCGGGCGCGGCGGGGGAAGCGGGCCATCCCGCGCCGGAATCTCCCGATCCTCAGCAGCAGGCGGACCTGCCGCAAATGCTCACGCTGGAATGGTCGGCGGGCCGGCCCATGCCTCAGGGCATGCAGGACAACCACGTCACGCTGATCGACAACTGGCTGGTGAGCGTGGGCGGCTTCTGTCAGGGCGGAGACGACGACTGGAAACCAGGCAAGTATCCTCGGGGATTTCTGAACAAGACCTGGGGGCTTGATCTGGACAATCCCTCCGCCGAATGGGCCGACCTCCCGGACTATCCCGGCGCGCCACGGCAAGGCGCCCAAGGAGCCCGCGTGGCTGGTTCCCTCTACCTGTGGGGCGGCTTCAGCTATTCGGAACCGTACACCTATCGGGACGGCCACCGGCTGTCGCGCGTCGATGGAGAATGGCATTGGACTTCGCTGCCCCCGCTCCCTTCCCCGGCGGCTTGGTCCGGCATGTCCTCCATCGGCACACGGATCTATGCGGTCGGCGGGGCGGACTACGACGCCCAGCGTTTCTACACGCTGACGGACCGCACGGGTGCGGTCAAACGGCTGGGCTCGCGTCTCATCGTGTTCGACACGAAAGATACGGACGCCGGGTGGACGGAGCAAAAAGAATGCCCCGGGACGCCGCGCTGCCTGACAACGGCCGCTGTCGTCAACGGAAAGATCTACGTCATGGGCGGCGTGGGCGTGATGCAGTCCGGGAGCGACTGCAACGTGGTCGACAGTTGGCGGTACGACCCCGCAGCGAAGAGCTGGGAGCGGCTGCGCGACATGCCCATCTCCGGCACCGGTTCGACGTCCAGCCTCGCGGTTTACAAGGACCGGTACATTGTTCTCCCCTGTGGGTATCAATACGGCGAGGTGATGAAGCCGGACGGCAGCCTCGCGGCGTTGTACGGCAAGACGAGCCAGATCGAGCGCACCTGGAAAAGCCACCCGCACTATAAGTCGACCCGCTATACGAACCACTGCTACGTCTACGACACGAAGACGAATCTTTACGGGACGGCAACGCCGCTCCCCTTTGATGACGTGGCATCCATCACGGTCATCGAAGGCGACACGGCCTATCTGTTCCCCGGTGAGACGGGCGGGTTCGTCTGGGAGGGCGAGTATTTCGGGCATCATCCGGAATTCGTCTTGAAGGCTGCCATTCAGGAATGCGCGTGGGAGTAGAGCAGACAGCCGCACGCGGGACCTTGTTTCGTTCGCCTTATTTCGTTTG
>JAJDEI010000117.1 GCA_029259845.1 Planctomycetaceae bacterium
CGGAGCCGTGCCGTTGGGACTGGATGCCGAGAGATTGTTTCGCCCGTCTCAATGTCGCATCGCTGATGCCGTCAGCTTTGGCCAGCTTCCGGACCTCCGTCGCCGGCATCGGCTCCGTCAGCGTCGACCGCAGCCATTCGACCGCTTCGTCGAACGCCGGTGTGCTCCGTCCGCTTTCGATTGTGTCCAGGCGGTCGCGGACCGTCCCGGATTCCCATGCGACGAAGGCGACCTCGCAGCCCTCGACCGTGGTCGGCTTGAGCCGGAAGGCGAGACCGTCCGCCTTGGCGAGATTGTTCTTCTGCGGGAGAAGCAATCGCCGGTCTTCATCGTCGGGATCGGTGACGACCGCCCAGCCCGCCCGTGCGGCTGCGATGAGACCGACGCTCCCGAGGGTCCGGTGGACGCCCTTCCGGTCGGGAGCCTTCCCGAAATGGGAATTGCCCAGGATGCAGGCCCCGGTTTCCTCCGCCAGCTTCATGAGCGGTCCGAGAACGCGGCGGATATCAGCGTTGCGATTCTCATTGCAGGAATCGCCCAGCGCTCCGGAAATGGGATCGATGACGATCAGCAGAACGTCGCCGATCTGCTCCAGCGCCGCCTTGAGCAGTGGCAGGTCGCGGTCAATCTGGAAGATGTCCTCGGTCCCGCCCGGCCGGGTGACAGGTCCGGCGTCGAGGACGTTCTCCCGATTTCCTCCCGCCGCCATCAGGCGCGGAACCATCGTGTCTCGAAGGCCGTCTTCCAAAGTGTAGAAAATCGTCCGTCCGAGCGGACATGGCGATCCGTCCGGGAAGGACGTGCCCGTGCTCACGTGCGCGGCAATGTCGATCAGAAGGGTCGTCTTCCCCACTCCCGCATCGCCACTGAGGATGACCAGCTTGCCGCGCGGCAATCGCCCTTTCCACAGCCAGCGGACCGGCTCCGGCTCGACCTCAGAATACTTCGTGAGCCGCCATCCAACCCCCGGCGTCGCGGGAGCTTTGCCGTCGGAGGATGATTGATGCTTCCGGATCAGCGCCTCGACCGACTTCATGACCTGCTGATCCGGCATCGGCGGTCGGCAGCGCCTTGACCACTCCAGAGCCAATTGCGGCAGGTCCGCCGTCGCCCCGTGCGTCGCCAGGTGCGAGCCGACCAGGTGACAAAGGGATTGATTGCGTTGCCCCTCGGTCGCCCCAGGATGCGCCTGGAGCGTGTGCGGCATCTCGATCGAGACGGTTGAGCCGTTGGTCCCGTTCACCCATGCCGGAGCAATCGGCAGGTCATCGGGACCGCAATCCAGTTCGACGATCCAACGGTAGGGATTGCCGCCGACGATTGACGGGGCGCAGACCACGTATCCGCCGCCGGCTCTGGTGTCGACGTTCTTTGCGATATGCGATTGTGAACACCGGAGCGCGCCGGTCGGGTCGCGGAAGTAGTGGTGACGTCCTCCGCGAGGTGTCAACGCCGTCGGTGCGGAGGACAATTCCAGTTCCCGGTCCGGGTCGCCCGGCCAAGCGGCACCGGTGTCGATATCGAGGACGAACAATCCGTCCGTCCTCAGTCCGATGTTCAAGTCCGGTCGCTCGGTCCACCATTCCCGAATCGATCCCGCGTTCGTGGTCGCGCTGAGGAATCCATTTTCAATCGCCGGCTTCTTACTGCCGGGTCGGCAGGGGAAAACGGAATATCCGGCGTCCGCCAGCAACAACGCGGCTTCCATCGGCGAGGGTGATGCGTGTATCATGAGAGTGTAATCTCCATTCGCAAAACGGCGACGGTGAGGAACAATCTCACCGTCGCCGTTTCGCTTTGGTTCAGAAGACGATAGAGGCGTCGGTCACCGGCTCGGCGGCAGCCGCAGCAGGGGCAGGAGCTTCGCGAAGGAATGTCGCGACGCGAGTTCCGCCGCTGTCCGTTTCCTCCACCACGACCGATCCCCTGAGTCCATAGAACGACTCCAGGTCGATCTGCTCCCCGGCCTGAACGTCGCGTCCGGCAAACGCCTTCAGGAATTTCGGCAAGTTCGCCTTGGGTCCGGTTTTCGTCGAAACTATCCGCGACGCTTCTGCGCCGTCGTGAGCGCCGGCAAGAATCTTCCATGAGAGTTTGATCGCCGGCGGAAGGTCCGGCCGGTCCTCCGACTCGTAGTGTTCCGCTCGAACGAATTGAGCGGCGTGCACGCCGACGGGGGCGCCTCCTTGTCCAACTTCGATGAGAAAAGCCATTTCAGAAACTCCATTTTTGTGCAGCCGGTTAAAAAACCGCCCCGGCTGCGTCGGCGGTTGCCGCGTCAAAACGGTCCAGACGGGACCGGGTGTCTCGATTGCTTCCGCCGTCGCGGTTGCGGCGGCTCCGGCTTCCGTCCCGCCTCATACGCGAGCACGGCATCCAGCGTGACGCGCCATCGCGGTCGGGTGGCGTCAGGACTTCCCACGTTGAAGCCAATGAGCAGGCCCCGTTCCAGGAGCCTACGCACGGCATCTGGTTTGCATTTCCAGCGGGCAGCGATTTGTGGAGGCGTGAACGTCATGGCGTCACCTCCTGCTCTTTGGCATCCGCTTGATCGATGAGCGACAGCAGCCGCAGAAATGCTTCCCGGTCGTACACTGGCCGATGGTCTGCGGTTGCGAGCGGCTGAATTTCGGGATGCTCTGCCAACAGCGTTTCGACAGCCGACACCGGACGCCCGGTTAGTTCCGAGATTCGCTTGAGCGTCAGCAGCGGGAAAGGGTTGGCGATTTGCATTGCTGTGTCCTTTCCATACAGGGCGAAAAGCCAGCGGCGGCGCAAAGAAAAACGCCTCGCGAGACGCAAGGCGTTATTGGGACAGCCGTAAGAAGTTCCGCAGATTTTCACCAGCGGCTGCGGAATTGTTGTTTGTTGCCGAATGTTGTTGTTTTCGCGAAACCGGCAATGGTTACGAAATGGCGTCTCTCGCCTGTTCGCTCAGCAACTCGATGATCTCCGCCCGGTCGGCGTCGGTCATGGAATCCAGCTTGTCGCGGTCCTCTGACGACAGGCTCCCCAGTATTGACGCATCGGACGTGTGCAGCGCCTCGATGATCTTCGGATCGATGACACCCGACAGACGGGTCTCGACTTTTTTCCATGACTGTCGCTTCCGCTTGGCGTGGCTCCATGCCGGGAGCTTGGTCACAGTATTCCGATGGCAACCTAATTGACGCCCCCATTCAGTTTGGTTGTTGATCGTCCAGAGCGATTCGTACTGCTCTTCGGCTTTCCGCTGTGCCTCTTCCTTCGTGACGTACTTCCTCGGTGTCTCGTCCTTTGCTGGAGGAGCGTCGACGTATTTCCGCAACTCTTCCAGCGCGTCCTGCAAGTCGGAATGCAACTGTTCTTCTGCCTCGAACTCTTCCAAAGGCCAGACTCCCCGATACGTCACCGTGAGTCGCCACAGCGTCAAGTACACCGAACGCGCACGGTCCATCGCTGCCGTTGCACGTTCTTGCAGCGGATGGGTCGCCAACTGCGTTGCCGCCGCCGCGTACAGCGTGTTGAGCTTCCCCGCCGGGACCATGCACTTGTCCGCCACTTTCGGATCCCATAGACCCTGATGAGCGGCAAGCTGGACGGTTGCAATCCCATCCTTGGCGGAATGCTCAATCGCGTAGAGGTACGCTCGCAGGGGGGATGCCTTCATGCTGCACCCCCTTCCCACAGCCATGCCCGCACGTGGTTCACGACGTCCCGCAGGCGTTGGTCGTCGATACGCTCCCGATAGTTGTTCGCCATGCTGGAATCGACGTGACCCATGATGGCATTCACTGCCACCTGATCGCGGGAGTTTCCGCCGATTGTCGCGAACACGTGACGGAGTGTGTAGAAGCCCAGTCCCCGGCGTCCGTTGATCTCCAAGTCCTCCAACAGGTGTTCAAACCGTCTCCCGACGGCGTTTACAGTCACGTGCCGTTCCTTGTTTGCCTTGCTCACCTGAACGCGGACGAATCGCGTCCGCCGCGTAGTCAGAAAACACAAGTCCGCGTCGGCCGGGTCTCTCTCACGGGGCCGGTTTGCAACGGCTCCCCCGATCGCGGCGACAGTCTCCGGCCAGAGCGGGCAGCGACGTTGCACCTGCGTTTTGGGGCGGGGGAAGTCGATCCAGCCGCCATCCAGGTCAACAGCCGATTGCGGGAGCGTGGCAACGTCCGTGTTCCCGAATCCGCAGTTGATGCCCAACAAGACCATTGCCTTGAGCGGTTGCGTTGCCGCGTCGATGATCCGCCGTAGTTCGTCCGCCTCAAACATCCGCTCCCCGGCTTCGTTGCGTGCCTTGCGGATGGACTTTGCCGATGGCCGATCGAACGCCTTCCCGTAGGCCACGGGCCGATCGATCAGGTGATTGTCAGAGGCGTACTTGAGCAGCACGCGGCAGCGATTGATCTTGCTTCCCAGCGTGACCACGTTGCAGCCGTTCGCCAGCGACTTGCGGTAGCGCTCAAAATCATCAGGTCGCAAGTCGTCCACTCGCCGATCCGGTCCGAAGTAGGCAATCAGCTTCTCGCACGTTCTGAAGTATTCGGCGTAGGAATGGGGGGACAACTCGCCGCCTTCCATGCGGGTCTGCTTGTGCGAGATGAAGGCGTTGCACAAGTCACGGATCGTACACCCGCCTTCCACGTCCAGCGGGGGCGGAGTCCGCCCCTGAATGATGTGCGGCCATTCATGGTTAAACAGCCGTAGCGCCGCTTCCCAATTGTCCAGCGGGCCGAAATAGTAGGACCGGCCCTTGTGCTTCTTGCACCACTGCTTTGCCCCTCGATGAGGGGTGAGCGGGAAGTCCTTATACGGCTTGAGCGAAACCGCAGACTTGATAGACTTGGCAGCCATGCGCATCACCTCTCGCAATCTGATTCAGGTGGTGACCGGACACCCGGCGGTTGCAGCCGTGCGGGTGTCGTTTTCTACGCCCGGAAGGCTTCCGGGTGTAGTGGCGGGTGTAGTTCGGAAAACACCCAACACGATGGTAACGCGTAATACCCTTTAAAACAAGGGTCCGGAGAGGTGGCAGAGTGGCCGATTGTGCAGCACTGGAAATGCTGTGTGCCGGAAACGGTACCGGGGGTTCGAATCCCCCCCTCTCCGCTCATTTCGACAGGACGGTCTTGGAATCGGGAGAGGCAGGCTCTCTCCGAGCCGGGGCGTTCGGCAATCGCCCGGACCTTCGGCGCCACGTGAACGCTTCGAGGTGAGCGCATCGAGCCTTTCGTTGTCGGGATTCGGGCTGGAGATTGCGCTGCTGCTGTTCTGCGCAGCCTAAAGGCTGAACTCCAGCTTCGTGCTGGCGGCGCTAATTCAGTTCGGCGGCTTCTTCCCAGTGCGCCATGAGATCAGTGAGTTGATCCTGAGCGACTTCATAGGCCGCTTGAACCTGTTTCATGCGGTGGCTGTCCCGATGCACGGCGGGATCGGCCAGTTCGGCTTCCAGACGGGCGAGTTCCGTCTCCTCACGGGCGATGTCGGCTTCGATGTCCTGCAGCTTGCGGTAGGGGAATCTGCGTTTGCGTTTGCTTGGAGGTTTGGGGGAATTGCTGCCGGAGACGGGAGCGGTTGTCTTGGCAGGCGCTTCCCGTTGGGGCGCGGCTAGCGGGGAGTTTCCCTGACTCTCGTTGTCGCTCTGCCATTCGGCGACTCCCTTTAGGAAATGCTGATAGTCGGAGTAATTCCCCTCGTGGATTCGCCAGCGGTCTTCCTCGAAAACCAACACTTTCGTCGCGACTTGGTCAATGAAATACCGGTCGTGGCTCACGAACAGGACGGTTCCCTCGAACTCCCGCAGCGACCGCTCCAGAGCCGCGCACGCCCACAGGTCGAGATGGTTCGTCGGTTCGTCGAGGAACATCACGTTGGGATTCAGGGCATGCATCCGCGCAAGAGCGACCTTGGTCCGTTCGCCGCCGCTCATGTCGTTGACCTGTTGCAAAGCCAGGTCGCCGGAGACGCCGAACCGGGCGAGCAGTCCGCGGACCGTGCCGGGCGTCATGCTGGTGCCTTGTCCGAGGGCATAGGGGGCGTTCCCGGAAAACCGCGAGCGCGGCTCTCGCACTGCTTCGACGCCGTCGAGCGCCGGGTCGACACTGGTGAGTTGCTGATCGAAATACGCCAGTTCGACGCCCGTGCCGAATCTCACGTCGCCACGGTCGGGCGTCAGTTCGCCCAGCAATACACGGAGCAGCGTCGTTTTGCCCGTGCCGTTGGCCCCCAAAATGCCGACCTTGTCACCCCGGTCGATTTGCAGCGTGAGATGGGAAAATAAGGGTTGAGAGTGGAGAGTGGAGAGTTCCCCCTTTGCTCCTCGGCCACTTCGCCACTTTGCCCCTCACGTCCGAACCCTTTGGAGACATCCTCCGCACGGATGACCCAGTCGCCGGTGCGCGACGGTGCAGAGAACCCCATGCGGACTTCGGCAAAGTCGGACGGCAGTTCGACGAGTTCGACCCGCTCCAGCTTCTTGACGCGGTCCTTCGCCTGGGCGCTTTTTTGGCCGTACTTGTTCTTGGCGATGAAGGTCTTGGTCTTTTCGACGAACTCGACCTGTTTCTCGTACGTCCGTCTGAGCACCTTGAGCCGCTCGTCCCGCTGTTGCCAGTAGAACGAAAAGTTGCCGGGGTAGTCAGTGATGCCGCCTTGCCACAGTTCGAAGGTGCGATTCGTCACGCGGTCCAGAAACATGCGATCATGGCTGACGACGATGACCGCCTGCTGCGAGCGGGCGAGGAAGTCTTCGAGCCATTCGGTGGCGGCGATGTCCAGATGGTTGGTTGGTTCGTCGAGCAGCAGGACATCCGGGACCGCCAGCAGCAGCCGACAGAGCGACGCCCGGTTCTGCTGCCCGCCGCTGAATGTGGTGAGCGGCCGCTCGTACTGGTCGGGCGTGAAACCGAGGCCGTGCAGCACTTCGTCGACCTGGTGGTCGACGTGATAGGCATCGAGCCGGTCGAGCTCGCTGTGCAGCTTGTCATAACGGTCGTGCAGCCGTTCCAACTCGTCGGCAGACGCCTGGGCCATCTGCGCGGCGAGCTTTTCGGCGTCATCCTGCAATTTGTAGAGATGAGCGAGCCCCGAGCGGACTTCTTCGATGAGGGTCCGCCCCGGGGCGAACGAGGTGTGCTGGTCGAGAATAGCGACGCTCGCCGTTGCCGGCTTCTCCACGGTGCCGATATCCGGCTCCTCCTGCCCGGCCAGAACCCGCATCAGCGTCGACTTGCCGCACCCATTGGGGCCGACCAAGGCGACCTTTTCCCCCCGGCGCACGTCAAAGGTCACCTCCCGAAACACCGGGTCGGCATCAAATTGACGGCAAAGATCACGGGCGGCGAGGAGAATCACGGAAGGAGTTGATTCGTTGACGGGTTGATTCGGTGAGTTAAGCAAGTCGTCTTGGAGCGGTTGTCGTCGAAACAGTCAGCGGACGAGGATCGTAGTCAAGCTCACCGTTCGACCGCAACGGGCATCTTGCGGTCATCGAAACCGCACACTATTCTTTGGTCCTCGAGTTGGGTCTGCGGCGAATCAACAAATCAACGAGTCAACTATGCAACCAATCCACGTCGGCCACTCGCCGGACCCGGACGATGCGTTCATGTTTCACGCATTGGCCAATGACAAGATCGACACCGGGAACTACCAGTTTACCCACGAATTGGTGGACATCGAGACACTCAATCGCCGCGAGCTCGACGCGGACCTGGAGCTGCCGGCCGACAGACTGCATGGGTATGCGTATCTCACGAAATCGTACGCCCTGTGTGCCTGCGGGGCCAGCATGGGGGACGGATACGGGCCGATGGTCGTCACCCGCGAGCCGATGTCGGTCGACGACCTCAAAGGCAAGACCATCGCCATTCCCGGCACGCTGACGACGGCATTTCTCGCCCTCAACCTGTGCCTCGGCGGCCGCCCAACCGACCGATCCCCCCTCACCGACCACACCAGCGGGGACGCGGGCACCTTCCGTTACGAGGTCCACGATTTCGACCGCATCCTTGATGTCGTCGAGCAGGGCCAGGTGGACGCGGGCCTGATTATTCACGAGGGACAACTGACGTACGGCGACCAGGGCCTGCATCTCGTTGTCGATTTGGGAAAGTGGTGGATGGAGCAGACCGGCCTGCCGCTGCCGCTGGGAGCCAACGCCATCCGCAAGGACCTCGGCCAACCGGCGATGGACGAGGTGACCGCTCTGCTCAAGCAGTCGATCCAGTACGGTCTCGACCACCGTCAGGAGGCGCTCGATTACGCCCTGCAGTTCGGCCGCGATCTCGACAACGCCAAGGCGGACGAATTTGTCGGCATGTATGTCAACGACTGGACGCTCGATTTCGGCGAACGGGGCCGACAGGCGGTCGCCGCGCTGCTCCAGCGCGGCCATGAAGCGGGCATCATCCCCGACCCCGTCGAGTTGGAATTCATTGGCTGATCGTTGCCGGCTCGTATGATGCCGTTAGCCGCGAGGCAACGCCGAGCGCCACGGTGGCCGGTCGACGAATGGTATTGCTCGGCGATGCCTCGCAGCTAACAATGGTCCCATGGCAAACGACCACGCGAACACCGATCTCCCCCTCGCCGGTGACGGCACGATGCCGGTCCCGGTCTACGATTGCCACGTGATTCTCTCCGCCCCGGATGCCGAGGGCGTCATCCACGCCCGTGTCTCGAACCTCCCGGAGATCACGGCCGACGGGCGCAGCGAGCGTCACGTCCTGCAATCCATCGTGAAAGACTTCAAAGCGGCCCTCGTTCGTTACCGCGAGTCGGGAACCGAGATCCCCTGGCAACCTGCTGCGAAACCGCAAGCGGGGGAGACACAACGGTGGATTCCCGTGCATTTGTGACAAGGCCGGGCGAACTCACTTTGACGATGGCGGACGGAGTCTGATAGCCTGCTGCAAGAGGATCATTTGACACGGGGAGTTGCGCTCATGACCGCCACGAAAGAGAGTGTTGACCGGTTTTACGAATTCGCCCGCCGCAAGTTGGAGGCGGCAGAGGCAGAGGTATCCTGGGACGAGTTGTTGATCGAATGGCAATCGGACTGCGATCGGGATGCGACGAACCGGGCAATCCGCGAAGGTTTGGATGACGTCGATGCAGGGCGTCACCAGCCGGCGACCGAGGTGATGCAAGAGTTACGCAGCGAATTCGGATTCGGGGAATGACTTTCCCTGTCTCAGTGGCGAAGTCCGCCAAGCGGGATATTCGCCAGATACTTTATTGGATCGGCGAACGTTCCCGAAGCGGTACCGAGACTTGGTATCGGCGGTGGTCGGACGTCCTTGTGCGACTAATCCGAACAAGGCGATACACTCGGAGTCGCACCGGAGGATGAGGACCACCACGAAACGATTCGTCAGATTATCTTTCGCACCCGACGCGGGTTGCTGTATCGTGCCTTGTTTGTCGTCCGAAACCGAGACCTGTTCGTCTTGCGGGTTCGAGGACCCGGTCAGGATTTGGTCCCACCGCACGAACTGCTCGATTGAGAGTCTTTCGCCATGTCGAATTCTTCCATGCTCAGGGCTGGGAAGATGCTGCTCGTCAGCTGGAGGTCCGATACTGCATATGTGGAACGACAGAGGCGTTTTCATTCGATCCGCCGGCCCGTGGGTGTTTTTCTCATCATCGCAGGTTTTGCTTTGGCTGCAGGTGCCATCTCGATGCGTCACCCCCCGGGTGTCGTGCTCGGTGACCCGCTCTCAGAAATCCCCTATGAAATCGGTTTTACATATGGAGGCGCTTTGACGATGGGAGGGCTCTTCGCCGCCTGGAATATTCTCTCGGGTCTGGAATTGCTCTTTGGGAGGCGTGGAACGCAATTGCTCATCCAGTATCACGACAAGTTGCGGGGCACTGAGAATGACGACGCTCCTTGATCGCTTCCTCCGTTACGTTCGCATTGACACGCAGTCGGATGAGAACAGTCCGGCGTCGCCGAGTACGGCGAAGCAGTTGGTGCTGAGCCGGTTGTTGGCGGAGGAGTGCGGCAAGTTGGGCCTCGACGATGTTTCGTGCGATGAGCACGGGATCGTGATGGCGACGGTGCCGGCGACCGTCGATCATGAGGCACCGACGATCGTCTGGAACGCGCATGTCGACACGTCGCCGGAGTACAGTGGCGCGGGCGTCAAGCCGGTCGTGCATGAGGACTATGACGGGACGGACATTGTCCTGCCTGAAGACCCGTCAAAGGCTCTGCAGGTCGCGGAGCATCCGGACCTGAGGAGCCTGGTGGGCGGGACGGTCATCACCACCGATGGGACCACGCTGCTGGGGGCGGATGACAAGTCGGGACTCGCCGTCATCATGTCCGCAGCGGCTCACCTGATGGCGAACCGCGACATTCCGTGCGGACCGGTGCGGATTTGCTTTACGACCGATGAAGAGATTGGCCGCGGGATCGAAGGGCTCGACTTCGACAAGCTGGGCGGCGTATGCGGGTACACACTCGATTCGTCCGGCAGCGGGCGGATCGACAGCGAGACCTTCTCCGCCGATCAGGCGACAATCACCGTGACGGGAGTCAACACGCATCCCTCCGAGGGCAAGGGGGTGATGGTCAACGCCATCCGCATCCTGAGTGCGTTTCTCGATTCACTCCCCAAGGATCATCTCTCGCCGGAAACAACCGACCGGCGGGAAGGGTTTCTGCATCCGTATGTCATCGAAGGAGGCGTCGCCGAGGCGACGGCGAAGATCATCCTGCGGGACTTCGAGACGCCCCAACTGGCTGATTACGCGGATCTGCTGAAGTCGCTCGCCGCCGATCTCGAGAAAATAGACCCGCGAGTAAGAATTGAAGTGAATGTTCGCAAGCAATACCGGAATATGCGTGACGGGCTGGAACAGGAGCCACGGGCGCTGGCGAAGGCGATCGAAGCGACGAAAGCAGCCGGGCTGGAGCCGCGGCTGGACATCATCCGCGGCGGCACCGACGGCTCGCTGATGACGGAGCGGGGTCTGCCGACGCCCAACCTGTCCTCCGGCCAGCACAACCCGCATTCACCGCTGGAGTGGACAAGTGTTGAAGAAATGCAGAAGGCGGTCAGCGTGCTTGTGGAACTGGCAAGGGCGTGGGGACGGGAACGAATTTGAGGTGACACCATGAGAATCCCCGTGGTCCGAGGTCTCATCGATCGGCGGATTCTCGTTAACTACCGGGTTGATGCCGCAGCGATGGCCCGTGTCTTACCGGCACCGTTTCGCCCGCAAGTTGTTCATGGCTTCGCTGTCGGCGGGATCTGTCTGATTCGGCTGAAGCACGTGCGACCCCGGTTCCTTCCGATACCGTGGGGGATCGGTTCCGAGAACGCTGCCCACCGGATCGCCGTCGAATGGGACGCCGATGGGGTTTCGCAGAAGGGGGTCTACATCCCGCGGCGTGACACCGACTCGCGTCTCAATTCGTTTGCCGGCGGACGGGTGTTTCCCGGCTTGCATCACCACGCCACGTTTGTGGCCGATGAATCGGAACGGCGGCTGAGCGTCACCATGCGCAGTGACGATGGATCAACATCAATGGCCGTCAGCGGAACACCGACACAGGAATTCCCGAGCGACTCTGTCTTTCAAACACTGGCCGGCGCATCACGGTTCTTCGAAGCCGGCTCGCTCGGCTATTCGGCGACGTTCCAGCAGGGGAGATTCGACGGACTGGAACTTCGTTGTCAGAGTTGGGAGGTTGCGCCGTTGGATGTTGCGGAGGTCTCGTCGAGTTATTTCGACGACGAATCCCGCTTCCCTCGCGGCACGGTTGAATTCGATTGTGCCCTGCTGATGCGCGGCATCGAACATGAGTGGCACGGGCGGAATGAGCTTTGTTGCCCGGCTCTTGCGGCTGCCGATTGACGCCGCCGCAGAGCGTCACTCCGGATCGGGATTGTCCCGGACCGCCGTCCACAGTTCGCGGTACGTGTCGCGGACGTAGGGAGCGAGTTGATCGGCCAGATTCTCCGGCAGGTCCAACGTTTTGATGAGCTGCTGAACGTCGCCCGAGTCTTTGAGGCGGGCAAGGTTCGTCATGCCGGATGCGAGCTTCAACTCGACGAGCCGTTGCAGATCGAGAAACTTGATCCCGTCCATCTCCTGCACGACCCCGGAAGCATCCGGAAACGCGACGGGCTTCGGCTTGCCGTCGCCGGGAAAGTCGCCGCTGATGAGGAACTTGATGCGGACACCGGTGGTCGTGTTGCGGAGGTTCTTGCTTCCCTCAAACGGAGGCAGGTAACCGCGTCCTTCCAACTGCTCGTGGATACGTTTCAGGCCATCTTCGGTCACGAGGATGTCGACGTCCTCGGTGAAGCGTCGGTAACCGTAAAAGTACATCGCCATCCCGCCGGCGACCGCGTACGGGATGCCGAGTTCGTGGAGCCGCCGGGCGATCTCTTTCAACGACGTATGAACCGCACTCTTGTTTTCGAAGTGCATGCTTCCCTCGCGCAAGGCCCAATCGAGGTCGCTGCTGAGACGTTGTTCGTAGGTGACGAGACTCATGATTTCAGTCTATCACAACGGGCAACGAAAAAGCCCACGGGTTGCGACCCGTGGGCTTCGGGGGGTGATTGAACCGGATGGACGGTCAGGCGGCGGCGGAGCCGTCGACGGGGAACAGTTCCTCTTCGCCGCGGACGACCTCGGCGGTGACCACGTACTTGCAGCCCCGCTCCTGCTCGGGCAGATCGAACATGATGTCGAACATCACCTGTTCCACGACGCTCCGCAACCCACGGGCTCCGGTGTCCTTCGACTTGGCGATTTTGGCGATTTCCTGCAGCGCCCCTTCGGTGAACTGCAAGTCGGCTTCTTCCATCTGGAACAGCTTCTGGAACTGCTTGACGATCGCGTTTTTCGGCTCGGTGAGGATGCGGACAAGGTCCGGTTCCGACAGTGGAGCGAGCGTGGTGAGCACCGGCAGCCGTCCGACGAGTTCGGGAATCAGGCCGAACTCCAGGATGTCGTCCACGGTCGCCTCGGCGAGCATTTCCTCGCGCTCGTCTTCGGCGTCGCGGCTGTTGTCCTGTCCGAACCCGATGACCTTTTTGCCGAGGCGTTTGGCAACGATGTCCTCCAACCCGACGAAGGTCCCGCCGCAGATGAATAGAATATTCGACGTGTCGATCTGAATGTACTGCTGCTCGGGATGCTTGCGGCCTCCCTGTGGCGGCACATTGGCGACGGTTCCCTCGAGCATTTTGAGGAGGGCCTGTTGCACCCCTTCGCCGGAGACGTCGCGGGTGATCGAAACGTTCTGGCTGGTCTTGCCGATCTTGTCGATCTCGTCAATGAACAGGATGCCCCGCTGGGCGGCTTCGATGTCGAAATCGGCCGCGTGCAGCAGCTTGAGCAACAGGTTCTCGACGTCCTCGCCGACATAGCCCGCTTCGGTCAGCGTCGTCGCGTCTCCAATGGCGAAGGGAACCTGCAGATACTTGGCGAGCGTTCTGGCCAACAGCGTCTTGCCGGAACCGGTCGGTCCGACGAACATCACGTTCGATTTTTCGATCTCGACGTCGTCCGCGTCGGTTTCCTCGCCGGCCATCAGCCGCTTGTAATGGTTATGCACGGCGACGGAGAGCGTTCTTTTCGCCCGTTCCTGTCCGATCACGTACTGATTGAGATTGCCGACCATTTCGCGCGGCGTGGGGATTTTGGCGAAGAGGCTCTGTGATTCACCGCGGCGGCGACGCTCCTGATCGAGGATGGATTGGCACAATTCGATACATTCGCCACAGATGTAAACGTCATCCGGGCCTTCCACGAGCGGGCCGACATCGCGGTAGCTCTTTCGGCAAAAAGAGCAATTCGCGTTCTTTTTGCCTTGGGAACTGCGCTTGGTCGAGGGTTGGTTCTTACCGGAGGTCATGGGCATTCCTTCAAAGCTGTCGGTCGATGGGCCGATCCGCTGCCGCGTCCATGATCCGGCATACGAACGTAACTGACTGACGAATCGTCGTGACTTCCTGGACGAAATGTCGGTTTCGGCAGACCGGGCCGGTGGCGGCTACGGCTTGCTGAGGATTGCGTGATTTCGGCAGGTGATGCCGCAGGCGGGATGAGCGGAGAGGTGCAGACGGCTACGGTTCACCGGGATCGTCACCCAGCTTATTGATCAGCCGACCTTTGATGGATCGGTATTCGTCTTCGGAGAGGTCACCTTCGCGGTGCAAATCCGAAATGCTGGTGAGCAATTGGTGGTTGTCAGCCGCAGCATCCGCATCTTCCCGAAACAGCGTTCTGATCCGAATGATCACTCCGACGAGTACCACAACAGCAACTAGCAGGCCAATCCATTGCAGAAGCGACGCATTGATCAGCTTCCACAGCAAAGTTTGTTCGATTTCGCGCACGGGCCATTCCTCTCGATTGCCCGGTT
This sequence comes from Planctomycetaceae bacterium, assembly GCA_029259845.1. Taxonomy (GTDB): domain Bacteria; phylum Planctomycetota; class Planctomycetia; order Planctomycetales; family Planctomycetaceae; genus JAHBXU01. The sequence continues at coordinate 14,375 of JAJDEI010000117.1, forward strand.
GGCTCGGGGATTTCCGTCATCTCGCCACGGCATTATCTCTAAACACCCGTGATTCGGCAAGAATGCCGGGTCGCGAAAAATGCTGGGCGAACCGCGCAGCCGAGTCCGGAGTTGGAAAGATTTGCACAAACCGGTCGTAGCAATTCCATTCCGGTTCGCCTCCCTGTGACGTTTTTGACGGCGTGTCGACGACGCGGGCGACGAGAGATACGTCTGTTCGCCGGTCTCCAAGCGGGGTGAGACAGTCGGCGGAAACAGCCAGAGGCGGGCGCGTGAAATTCGGCGGGCGGCCCAGCCGGTACGGCTGGGTGCCGCGGGCACAAGATGCCGCGCGCTCAGGTCGCAACCCATCTGAAACGTCCGGTCGCTGAGTGTGAGACATCCTGTCGCTCCGCGACCCAGCCGTGCCGGCTGGGGCACCCGCCGCTGGCCCCCGTGATCCCTCACTCCACCACCCTTTCACTCCATCATCCTTTCACAGATCGCTCGACGCCAGGGGCGTCGGATCGCGGTTACTGCTGCGTGCCCTTGGTCAGTTCCATGAAGGCGGTTTCGAGGTTGACCTCTTCTTCGCGAAACAGGCGGAGGTGGTGACCGGCTTCGATCAGCGCGGAGGGGAGTTCGCTGTAGTCCTCGGTGCCGGCGGCGAGGCGGACGATGAGGGTGGGGATGGCGGTTGTGCGGCTGGTGAGCGTCCGCGACGAGGTCGCCTTCTCGACGATGTCGACGGAATCGACTTGATCGTGTTGCTCGAGGATCTTCGCGGCGGCGGCGACGTCGCCGTCGACCTGAACGTGCAACACGATCGCTTGCCGCGCCTTTCGCATGACCTCGTCGACATAGCCGTCGACCTGCATCACGCCTTTTTCGATCATGCCGACGCGGGTGCAGACGTCGGCCAGTTCCGGCAGGATGTGCGACGAAACGATGACCGTTTTTTTTAGTTCGCCCAGGCGTTTGAGGAGTTGCCGAATTTCAATCCGGGCACGCGGGTCGAGGCCGCTCGCCGGTTCGTCGAGCAGCAACACCTGCGGTTCGTGCAGCAGCGTGCGCGCCAAACCGATCCGCTGTGTTTGGCCACGGGAGAGTTCGTTGACCATCGCGTCCCGCTTAAACGACATGTCGACCAGTTCCAGTTTCTCTTCGCAGACTTTGCGCCGCTTGGGCCCGTTGATGCGGTAGGTGGCTGCAAAGAATTCGAGGTACTCCAACACGGTCATGTCGTCATAGACGCCGAAGAAATCGGGCATGAAGCCGACCAGGCGGCGAATCTCCTGCGGGTGCGTGTAGATCGACTGCCCGCAGACATAGCATTCGCCGTAGTCCGGGTTCAGCAGCGTGGCGATCATCCGCATGGTGGTCGTTTTGCCGGAGCCATTGGGACCGATGAAGCCGAAAACGTCCCCGTCTTCGAGCTTGAGGTTGATCTCATTGGCGGCAATCAGCTTGCCGTAACTTTTCGTCAGTTTGCGAGTTTCAATCACGGGGAAGAGTCCGAAGATGCCAGTGGCTGATTCCCCGGCCGGAGCTAAGGGCGGGGATGAAGTTGAGGGGCGAAAGTCGAGAGTTGAGAGTTGAAAACCAGGGGGGCTGACCTGGGCGACGAATCGTGGTGTGATCCCTATTTTCGGCCGCGGACGGGCAAGAGAACTCGGAGGTACGTTGCGGAATCGGCGTCTTCGACCGGCTGTCCATCAACGAGAAGCCGCGCCGGCGAGGCGGCGAGCCTTCCAAAGAGGACCGCACGGGACAAGTCGAGAAAGGGCGACAGGTCCAATCGCTCCAGGGCTTCGTTCTCCAGCGTGGTGAATTCCTTGCCGCCGCTGGCCCGATAGAAGGAGATCGCGCGGAAGATCCGGTCGAAATCCTGGCTGAGCGGATCGTAGGAGTGGCGCGCGGCTCCATCCGAATCTTGAGTCCGCCCGTCCCCTTTCGACCGGACCGTTGTCACCCCGGTGAGAAAGCTCCGGGCGGTCCGCACCACAAGGCGGCTTTGCGGAATCGAAACCGTCTGCCCCACGGCGAGCGATGCCTCGCCGCCGCCGTTTTCCGAAACGCGGGGAAAATAGGCGAGATTCTTGTAGGCGATGAACCAGTCTTCAATGGGAACATTCAAGCGGTTGGTGACCGTCCCGTAAATCTGGCCTCCGACCCCCTCTAAATCACTGCTGACGGCGGCATCCGGATCGCTCAGCTTGCCAACGTGTGACGCCGTGACGCTGGAAGAGGACCAGATTCGGACCGGCACATCCTCCATCGACGCGAGCCCGGCAGCAAACTGGTACTGAGGTTTGGCAAGGTCGAGCCCGCCGGAGCGGTACATGCCTCGGAAGCCGGTCTCGGGAATCCCCGTCCAGCCGAGGCGTGTCGCCGCAGAGGGGGAACCGTCTGCCGTCTTGTGGTCCGCTGATTCGAGATTCGGCGATTCGAGGGCGACTGTCTGGGGGGGGCCTGTTTCGAAGGCTGCCGTCTGGTGATTCACCGGCTCGTGGTGATCCTGCCACCAGCGCCCGAATTCGGCCTCGACCCGATACCGACGCGTTTCCGGGCTGACGAACGAGGACCACAAGCTCGTGCGTAATGCGCCGCTCTCCGCATCGAGGTCAATCAGAGCCGCCTGTTGGGAGACCAGACCCTCAGCGTGGTGCTTCCTGGCGGATGAGGTCGCCAGCGCGGCGGAGCCCAGGACCAGAATCGGGAGGGTGACCCACGTCAAATGAGGCCGGCGGAGCATGCGATGCACGATGAGATAATCCACCGGACCGACGAGCAGCAGGTACAGAATGATCCAACCCATCGTCACCCAACTGGAGGGGCTGTTAATTTGGGGGAATTGGTCAACGGTGGTCACCAGCTGCGTGGACAGGTCGGACACGCCGGAGCGCGAGAGCTGCGCGCCGGTCTGCTGCTGCCGCTTGTTGTCCGAATCTCGCTGATAGTCTGCCATGCGCTCGCAGAGTTGGGGGAGGTTGTCCCAAGTGTTCAGCGGCCGCCTGTCGAGATCGAGAGCCAGCAGCGTCACACGGCCGAAACGGACCGGGAGCCGGACCCACAACGGGCCGTCCAGCGAACGGGCGATGGTCTTGCCGTAGTCGAAATCGAAACGCAGAGCGCTCACCGCAACGGCCAGAAACCGCTCCGATCGGGGGAAGGGGCCGCGGAGACCGTCCACGTTGCGGAGCCGGGACTGCCCCACATCACGTATCGGCACCCAGGAGGAGAGCGGCATCCGGCCCCATTCCTCCGGCGAGTTGACCGAGATGATCAGGTGCCCCCCCCGCTCGACCCAGGCGCGAATCGCTGCATCCGTTGTTTCGTTGATCGTTTGCGCCCCGTTGATGGCCAGAACATCGACCGCATCGAGTCCGCCTGGCTGCGTGGGCAGGTCGGAAGCGTCGGCGAGGTCGATCACGGTCACCGGCTGGCTGCCATGCAATCCTGACGGTGAACCTTGTTGGTTGATCTCTTCGGCCGCCCTGACGTAACCGGCCGGCGCCCCCAGGACGACCCAGTATTTGGCGCCCAGTGAATCGGGGGGCAGCATTCGCACAACACGGCTTTTTCCCTCGCCGCCGCCGCTGTTTTCGTCGGCTTCGCTTTCAAGTGTGTCGCCTTCCAGGGGATCGCGTTCACGGGGATCGCGTTCACGGGCGTGATCTCTTCCGGCGGCGCTGCTCCGAACCGTTTCCGTGGCCAGGATCCGGCCCACCGATTCGAGATCGACACGGACGATGCCGTCCATGCGGCCTGCACGGAAAACGGATGTGATCGTATGGGGACCGTCGCTGGAAAGGCGGTCCGGCTGTGTGGGCTGTTTGGTCAGATTGCCGTCCGGGTCGGAGACCCAGACCGAGAGTTGCAACGGTTCGGAGACTCGCCCGGTGAAGCTCACCGCAATCGGCGCGAGGCGCCCCACCTTGAAGTGGCCTTCGACCCCCACGTGAATCCGCGTTATGACCAGCGCTGCGGTCGCTGCGGCGCTTCCGGCAGCATCATGGCCAGCGGCATCGCCGCCCTCAGCCATCGCGCGATTGCCCCGAACGACGGCGGTCGCCAGCAGACAGATGATGAGGCAACACGCGAACCACTGAGAACGATTGTTCCCCGCAGGGGAGGGCTGGAGATTCGTCGCGAAATACTGTCGAAATGGCATGATCATCGAAGAATTGGAATGAAATGCAGTCGGTTTCCGATGCGATGGGAGCCGGGGGTCAGGGACCGAGGATCAGGGCGCGGGGAGCGGAGGACGGGCACGTCTCTTGTCATCGCGTTCTCTGAGTCTGGCGCAGATTTCGACCGAAACATGCGCTAGAGCCCAATCCCCGTGAAACCGATCCGTGAGGGACGCCCCAACCGGGTCGTCCCTGCGTGAGCGGAAACCGGCTCCCATCATACGGAACCGGGACGCCAAGCGTTAGCGCCGACTGCCGCCCGTTCAAAAAATCGCGATTACAACGGAGAAGGCAACAGCGTGCCGATCAATTCGGCCGACGCGGGGATCGCTTCGCCAGGGATGGTGTGCACCCCCGGAAAGCTGCGGAAATCGACGTCGATCCCCGCCTCAGTCAGCAGATCGCGAAGCCATTCTGCCGCCTCGAAGGGCAGCAAGGGGTCGCGGGTTCCGTGTGTTTGCAGGACGTGCAGCCCCGCACGCTGGGGAGCCAGTTCCTTCCATTCGGGTTCTGCCAACAATGTTCCCGAATAAATCAACAGAGCGCCCGGCGACTCCGGCAGGCGGAGGGTGACGTCGGTGGCCAGCATGGCTCCCTGAGAAAACCCGCCCAGCACGAACTGCGACAAGGGAAGGCCGGTTCGCTCCCGGAGCGTGTCCACGACAGCGGTGAGCCGATGGCGTGCGTCGGGCAGCAGTGGCGGAACCGCCTGCCTCATGTCCCGGAACCGTCCTGCGGCAATGGCGGCTTGCATCTCCAGCATGTCGATCGGCCACCACGCGCGACCGCCCGGGACCTCCGGAATGGTCAGCGGCCCTTCCGGAAACACAAACTGCACCCGATCTTCCAGCGACGGATGGCGACGGATGAACTCGTCAGCCAACGGGACCAGATCGGATCCCGGCGCGCCGAAACCGTGACAAAGTACGACGACCGCCTCGGGCGTCTGCGACGCGGACGGGCCGATCACCCGGCAGGTCAAATCACCGAGAGTGACCGTTTCACGATGCATGGGAAACCTCCAACGAAGTAAACGGGGGAAAGTATGACGGCCCGGCCGCCTCGTCGTCTACCGTCCCGTCCGGCGCGCTTGGATTGCCTGTCAAACCCCATTCGATTCCGATACAGTTGAAACGGCGTTTCCATCGGACGCCGTCTTTCTTCCCGCGTCTACGAACGGTCCGAGGGTGTGGTGCTTTTTCGCCGCGTGCGCAAGACACCCGGCGCCTCGCATCAACAACGACGCAAGGAGCCTGATCTTAGCAGCTGGTGCCCGCAAAGTTTCGAGACATGACGAGGCACCGGGTGTTTCAACCGAAAAACTCACAAGCTCTCGGCGTGGCCGGGCAATCCCGGCACGACATTCCGAGCATTCACCAGAGGGGAACGTCCAGATGGATCGCGATCCTTACGATCTCTGCCCTTGCGGTTCCGGCAACAAGCTCAAGTTCTGCTGTGCGGAGGTTGCTGCGGAAATGGAGAAACTGGAGCGGCTGCTGGCGAATAACCAGCCGCGGATGGCGCTGCAGGGACTCGAAAAACTGTACGAGACCCATCCGGACAGCCAATGGGTCCGCACGCTGCTGGCATCCACGCTCATCAACGAAGACCGGTCCGACGAGGCGAAAAAGCTGCTCGCCGGCCTGCTCAAACAGCACCCTCAACAGCCGTTCGCCAACGTGCTGTACGCCCTTTCCGCCTTTAGTGCGGATGGATATCCCGCTTCGAAACGTGCGGTTCATCGGGCGCTCAAGCACAGCACGGCCGCCTTTCCCGAACTTGTCGGCACCCTGACGTCGGCCGTTTCCAGCCATTTCGAGTCGACCGGAGCCGTGATGGCAGCACGGCAGTATCTGGTGTTGTCGCTGCGTTTGGCGCGCGAGGAGATGCAGCGAGAGCTGTTCGAGGCGCTCATTGAGTTAGATGGCGACACGACCGTGCCGTATCCGTTGCGGAGCGTGCGGCATCCCGAAGAGATCGAATACGCCGGGGACGATCAGGATGCGGTCCGTCTGGCGGCCCGGTATTCGGCCGTCGGCTGTTGGCAGGAAGCCGCCGATGCGCTGGAACCGCTGACCGAAGTTCACGGCGAGGATGCCGCACTTTGGCACAACATCGGCCTGTACCGCGCATGGGACGACGACCCCTCTCGGGCGGCGGGGGCATTCCACAAAGCGGCCCAAACGTGCGACGACTTCGATCGGGCGGTCGAGCATGAGATCCTCGCCCAACTGCTCGAACGCGCAGACCCGGATCGGGGCCGGCGGATGCGGCTCAGCAGATTCGACGTCTCTTCGGTCTCGCAAATCCTGACCCGTCTTGACGAAGCCGACCAGTTCGCGCGGCTCGACGACCCGTCGGGAGCCGACCCCCAATCACAATCGGAGGGACCTGCGGGCCGCTACGTCATCCTCAGCCGCCCTTTCAATGACGACGAGGATTTCGACGCATGGACGTGGGAATCGGTTCCGCTGATCGAAGGCCGGCTGACGATCTTTGATCGGGATGACCAGTCCGATCAGCCGTCACAGGCGTTTCTGGTCAGTCTCGAAGGCAGCGAGCTGGATCAATCAGTCGAAACGTTGATGCAAGTAGCCGGAGAACTGATGGAGCCGGTGCCATCGGACGATGAGCGGGAGTCCGAAATCGAATTGACCGGGCATGTCTCCCCGGAAGAGCTACCGCTGCGCTGGTCCGCCTTTATTCCGCCGTCGGCACCAATGGAGGTGGGCCGCCGCACCTCAGAGCAGCGATGGCAGCACGTGATCAATGAAGTCTGGCCGAATACGCCCTCGGAAGCCCTGGACGGACGCACGCCGCTGGAGTGCGCCGGTGACGACGAACGCCGAGTCGCGTTAGCCGCCGCATTGGCCGTCCTCGATACGTTCGCAGACTCCCGAAGCTATCTGCTCGCACTCGGCGACCTGCGCGAGCGATTTCAAATCGATCCGCCGGCACCGCTGGAATTCGACGAGAACACCAACATCAACCTGCTCTCGGTCCCGCAAATCCAACGCCTGCGGCCGGAGCAACTCTCGTCGGAGCAGTTGGAGCAGGTCATCAAGCGTGCCACGCTCGTCCGCCAAAACCGGTTGTTGTACGACATCTTGCAGGAAGCGCTGGAGCGCCCGGAGGTCGCTGAGAACTGGGAGCGACAGGACCGGATCCTCGCCACCCTCACGGCGATCTGCGGAGCGACCCTCCGTCGCGAGGAGACACTGGAATGGATTCAGCAGGGGCGGACGCGGGCAGAGGCCCAGGAGCATTCCTTCGAGCCAGTCCTTGAATGGAAGATGAAAGAACTCACGCTGCGCATCGAGAATCCGGACGACGAACAGCTCGCCCCGCTGCTTGACGACCTATGGCAGCACTACGGTGCCAAGCTGCCGCAGTTGCGCGAATACCTGGTGACACTCGTCGGCGTTGCGGGCGTCACCCCGCCATGGGAGTCGGCCATCGTCACCCCCGTTGGCGGCGGGTCCGGAGAAGTCTGGGGCGGAGAAGCCGAAACTTCAGCCGGCGCCGGAAAGAAGCTCTGGCTGCCCGGCGACACCGAATAACAGCACCGAGCAGAGCCGACAGGTGAACGCCCTCCCTGTGTCTTGGCTCGAACTACGGATCATCCATCGCGGGACACCCGCTCCCAGCGGACATGAGGGAAGGAACACTGATCTTCACCAATCGTCACAGAGTAGCCCGCATTTAACGGATACAGGGGACCTCCCCTGTATCCGTGCCCATCCGTGAAATCCGTGGTTATTCGCAGACCACGGATTTCACGGATGGGCACGGATCGGTTGTCGCGACTCTCGCCGCCAATCGGCAATTCGCTGACGTTGGCAATCGCGGATGGAGGGTGGCCTAACCGGTACGGCTGGGTGCCGCAGGCACAGGATGCCTCACACTCAGCTCGCAACACGTTTGGAACGTCCGGATGCTGAGTGTGAGTCATCTTGTCGCTTCGCGACCCAGCCGATTCGGCTCGGTCACCCGTGGTTCAAGCTCGCCTTCGCATTGCAGGGCCGTTGCGAGTCATCGAGGAGACTTGGCGTCGCGAGACCGGTCAGAACGCCAACTCGTATCCGTCGTCAGCGATGACGGTGTCGGCATGCAGGGCCCGCGCGGTTTCGATGCCGATGGGGTCGATCCGATCGCGCTCAGGGTCGATGTGCACCAGAATCAGCTTCCCGACGTGCGCTTCCCGTGCCAGTTGGGCCACCGGCGTTGTGTGACTGTGCCCGGTCTTGGCGGCCCAGTCGGCACGGTCGTCCGGGAAGTAGCATTCGTGAATTAACACATCCACACCCCGCACAAAATCCAGATAAGTGCCGTCGACAGCCGTGTCCGTCACATGCGCGAGCGACTTTTCCGCGTCCGAACCGTCGGCCGGCCAGTCGATCCGAAACGCCGTCGAGCCGCCGGGATGGCTGGTGAGCGGGCGATGGGTCAGCACGCCTCCATCCTGAAGGGCAATCACACCTTGTTCCTCCAGAGCGATGAACTCGAAGTCCGGAATCACCGGGAAGACCGGCTCCGCAAACAGGTGTTCCTTCACGGCGATGAGTGTCCGTCGCGAACCGTGCAGCCGCACTTTTCGAAGCGATCCCTGCACGAGCGGGACGACCAGATACGTCAGCCCCACGATGTGATCCAGATGGGCGTGAGTGAGGAACAGGTCGATTTCGCGATGTTCCAGGTGCAACGGCAGGCGGAATGCCGCCGTGCCCGCATCAATGACGGCACCACTTTCCGGAAAGTGAAGACAGGCCGTGTGGCGATGCTCGTTCGGATGGTAGCCGCCCGTGCCGAGGAACTGAACGCGCATGACGGTCTCCTGCCTTCCCTCACTCCGTGTCCCGTTCGTCCGAATCGTCGTCCTCATCCCGGTCCGGGTCGAACGCATCCGGATGCAGCGGGCTGTCCGGGTCGAAAAAGAAGTCGGCGAGTCCCATCGGCAGCGCGTTGCCCCCTAATGACCGTTGTTTGTTCTCCGCCAGCGACTGCAAATCGACCGCATCGTCTCCCAAACATCCCACGAGCGCCTCCCGCCATGCCGCGTCCTTGCCGAGCGGATGCGCGGCGTCCTGCGCCAGCCGTTTGAGCGCAAAACGCATGACGTTAATGCCATCGCGGGTGGAAAAATCGAGTTTCAATTCGTGGGCCTGTTGCAGGAATTCGACCGTCAAATTGAGCACCTCAACATCCGCGAACGGCAGATGGTACTGCAGAATCTCCATTTCCTCTTCACGCTGCGGATGTTGCAGCGTGAGCGTCGGCTGCAGGCGGGAGAGGATGTAATCGGGAATCTCGAACGTGGAATCGTCTTCGTTCATCGTGACCGCACAGCAGAAGTCTTCATGGGCCCGAATGGTCACGCCGGCGACGATTGATTCCACATACCGCCGATGGTCGAGCAGCGGCGCGAGCGACGCCCACGACTTCTCGTTCATGCGGTTTCCCTCGTCCAACACGCACACCCCTCCGCGAATCATGGCCGTCACCAGCGGCGACGCCTGGTATTGGATCGTCCCGCTGTCCGCCAGCACGGGCGTAATCAGCAGGTCTTCCGGCCGCGTGTCTGCCGTGCATTGGTAGACGTACAACTCCTGGTCGCGAACGCGAGCGGCGGCAATGCCGAGCGTCGTCTTGCCGATCCCCGGCGGGCCCAGCAGCCGCGGCGTGAGCGGCATGTCCTGCTCATCGACCGTGAGCCAGCACGCAAGCAGTTGCTTGAGAATCTCCCCCTGCCCGATCCATTCCCCCGAAGAGGGATCCGGATGCCCCAGGTGCAACCGCACCCCGTCGATGTCAATGTGTTTCCGTGCCATCTGAGAGAAGGTTCTCGCGCAATGTGCATCCGATTCATCGGAGGGACGCCGGCAACTCCGATCCGCCGTTAGGACTCAGATCCCAATTCTGTGTCACTTACAGACTGTATGGCCACGGTGTTCGAGTCTCAAGCGGGCATGCTGCATTGCGGTCACATCGGAATCGCAGCGTCGAGGGACCAACGCATGGAGGCACGTCTGAATTCCACGAGCGATCGGCTCAACCGCGCCGGTTGTCCCAGCCGACCCGGTGGGATGCCGCAGGCACAGGATGCTTCGCACTCGCTCACCAATCCCAGCGGGAACGGCCAATTGGGATGCAACGCACAGTGAACGAGCATCCTGTCGCAGCCGCGACCCGAGCGACAGGCCCCGCAGCATTCAAGAACAGAAAAGTGAGTCGCCTCGGAGTGCGTGTCCAAGATACGTCTGGTCTCAGTAAGCGTCCGGTGCTTTCAGGGGCATCAGCATGATGTCGAGCGGGCGTCGTCGCGGCGTTTTTGTCGGCGGTGTTGTCGGCGGTGTTTCTGGGCCGCCGCCTTTTGGCGAGATTCTTCGAGGCGAGGGGTGAGGACGGATTCGGGATGGCTGGCGGCCCGGCGGCCGGGAAGCCGGCCTTCAAGTCGCGAGTCATCCGCCGGCAGG
>JAJDEI010000118.1 GCA_029259845.1 Planctomycetaceae bacterium
TCGAATGGCTGCGGTCGACGCTGACGGAGCCGATGCCGGCGACGGAGGTCCGGAAGCTGGCCAAAGCTGACGGCATCAGCGATGCGACATTGAGACGGGCGAAACAATCTCTCGGCATCCAGTCCCAACGGCACGGCTCCGAAGGGGATCGCGGCGGCGGGGAATGGCACTGGTTCCCACCCCCAACAATCACCATCGGAGGGACCGAACCGTTTCGATTTTGAGGTGAGCATCTTGATTAAGGCGCTCACGAAACAACGCCAGCTTGAGCGCCTTAATCAGAGCCGTTTTCTGATACACAGATTTTCGTGAGCGCCTTAATACAACCCCTTATACTACTACTACTTAGATATGCTCAAGACAAATGAGCGCCTTAACCGTTTTCGTGAGCATCTTAATCCCAGCCGATTAAGGCGCTCATGTGCTCACGTGTATCAGGAGAGACCATGCAAACCGCAGAATTGTTGACGCATCTTGCATCCGCCGGGGCCAGTCTCCGGCGACTTCCTGGTGACCAGTTCGAGGTCATCGGCGGACGCATCACCCCGACCATCGCCACCGCGCTGCGGGAGCGGAAGCCGGAATTGTTGACGTTGTACTCGGAGCCGCCGGACCCGTTCGACAAACTATGGTCCGAGACTCTCGACAAGGCGAATGCACAGCTATCGCCGACATGGTTCGGCATGGCCGCCGACTGGGCACGCATCGACGACATCGAGGAACGCTTCGCCAACGCCAAGGCCGACGCCGATCTACAGGCGGCCGAGCACACGAGCCGGGACTACATCGCACTCGCCGAGCACTTCGGCGCGCTCGATCGTATCCACGCCTGGGCGGACGCCTCCACGTAACGACACCACCACGGCTAAACTACCTAAACTGCCTAGGGTCCTTCCGGGCCGGTCCTACTAGCTACCACCTAACCAACCCTCTGCCAAATAGTCAGTTTTGTTTTCCGGCGATTCGCTCGATTCTCAGCCGACCACAGCACCATGCCCAAGACCTCGACAAGCTCCGGAATTCGCTGCTCATGCGGCTCTTTCTCCATGCGAGTAGTTCGGACCGACCCACGTGCAGGCTACGTCACGCGACGTCTCAGGTGCTCGGACTGCGGCGAGAGGCAGACGACGGTTGAGCGACCGGTCAATCAGGCGACACCGAGCACGACCGCTATAGGTGACGGTCAACTGGCGGTCTCTATCGGTCTCTTAGTGGAGGCTCTCGATTTATTGAAGGATTCGGATTCCCAGTCCGGCGACAACCAGCAACACTCAACTCAGGAGCAAAACACATGACCACCACCATCGAATCCATTCTCGCCGACGACCTGCGACCCGTCATGGTCGACGAGACCCAGTGCATGGCTCGTATCGCTCAATTGTGGCGAGAGGCGGATATTTTGCCGCACTATCCCGCATCGAGCGAGACCACGAGTGAACTACTTCGCATCGGTGGCGGATATGACGCGCCGGTCTCGCTTTTGGAGCGATGGGCGCGCGATAAGAGAATCGAAGGCGTCGGGATGCGCGGCGGGCGTTTCGTGTGGAGCGCGCGGGGCATCTTACAGGCGATGCTGTTGCTAGATTGCGGGCGTCGTTTCCTCCCGCTGGATCGTCGGCATTTGCATCGTCTGTCGGCTGCGGAACTGATCGAGCAGCAGGCAAGAATTGCAGGTCAACCCGGTTTTTCAGACCTCGACCAATTTGACGCAGACGGCATGATTGAGATCATTTCCAGATGCGATGACATGGAGATGCGTGGGGTTTTTTGCGTTGCATTAAAAGCGAAGCTCCGATCAATCGGCGCGGAGATTTTGGACCGATGACGCCGATTCGCCTCACCGCCGCTCTACATCTCCTCGCGAAAGCTGGACGGCAACGTCGTTTCAAGATCGTCGCATATCGAGGTGGCGAGCTGTCCGTGGATGAATTTCCTCACCCCGTCATCGTTGACCTTCAGGGGCTGACGGCAAACGGCACGATCCCGATCCTTCTCGACCATCAGGCGTCGACCGAAACGACGTTGGGTTCCGCATCCGAGATCGTGAATGATGGTCGCAGCTTGACCCTGGCCGGGCCGGTCACCGGGACATCCCCGCAGGTGCAACAGGTGCTGTCCGCGTCCGATGCCGGGCACAAATGGGGAGCATCCGTCGGCTGCCGGGTGATCGATCAACAAGAGATTCCGCCCGGAGAAACAGTCGCCGTCAATGGTCAAACATTTCGCGGACCGATCATCGTGGCGCGTCGCGCCGAACTATTGGAAACCTCTGTATTGCCGGTCGCTGCTGACCGGCAGACATCTGTAAATCTCGCGGCGCGAGCCGCAAAGGAAAACACAATGCCTAGTTTTGAGCAATGGCTCGCCGAAATGGCCGTCGACCCCGCACGACTCTCTGAGGCCGCACAGGCCGCGTTGATGTCGGCCTACGATGAGGAAATGAATCCTCCCGATCCGGGAGCGGAGCCGGTTCCTGCGGTTCCTGCGGAGGCTGCGGCTCTCATCAATCTTCGAGGCACCGTCGCGACCGAAAACCGACGCATCGCGGCGATACAAGCTGTCGCAGCATCGCATCCGTTGATTTGCGCGACAGCCGTCGAATCGAACTGGACTCCCGCAGAAACAGAAATCGCCATCCTTCGAGCGAACGCCAAAATGCACGCGCCATCTAATCACCGTGGTCACGTCGACGCGATCCGTGAAAATGATCCCGCTGTGCTGTCCGCATCCCTGATGCTCCGGGCCGGTCACGAGTCGCTGGCGGTCAAGTCCTTCGGGGAACAGACTGTTGATGCCGCTCGTCGGCAAAAAATTACGAACCTTGTGGACCTCGCTGGCGCTTCCCTGCGTGCTGCTGGTCGGTCACCGGACGATTACTCGAACCGCGATCAGATGTTGCGGGCGGCGTTCAGCACGCAAAGCCTACCTAACATTCTGAGTGACGTTGTGGCCCGAACATTAGTCGGCGCCTATGAGGAAACCACCAGCGATTGGAAAAGGTTCTGCTATATCGCCAGTGCCGATGACTTCCGCCAGCAGACCGGCATCCGTCCGGCGGCGATCGCCGGTCTCGATCAATTGGGCGACGGCGGAAAAATCAAGCATGGCAACATCGCGGAGGAGGCAACATATAATTGGAGCGTTCTCACCTACGCGAAAATGATATCTATCACCCGCACGACGATCATCAATGACGATTTGGCATTCGCATCGGCGCTCTCGCCCATGCTGGGGCAGGCGGCAGGCCGTTCACTGAACGATTTGATCTGGTCCACCATCATGGGCGGCGAAACGGCTGGGTTCTTTTCGTCGGGTAACAGTAATTTGCTTGCCAGCAGTTCCGCACTGGCAGTCGGTTCGCTGGGTGTGGCTGTGGCCGCGATGAGATCGCAAACAGACTCTCAAGGCTTCGACCTGGCTATCCCACCGGCGGCGCTGGTTGTCCCGCCGGGCCTGGAATTGACGGCACGCAACCTCTTGAACTCCGCATATCTCGTGGGCAGCACGACAAGCAACGCACTCCTGCCGTCAGGCAACCCGGTTCAGGGCATTGTGCCGAATCTGGTCGTGGAACCTCGCCTAGCTAACGCGAGATTCACGGGCTATGACGTCGATGCGTGGTATCTGTTCGGTGGTCCTAATACCAGACCGGTGACTGTTGGCTTCTTGCAATCACAACAGAGCCCGACGGTCGAGATCGACGACGGTAACCGTTCACACCTCGAACGAGGTTGGGTGAGCAATTCGTCTTTTCACAGATGGCGTTTTCTGCGACATCTCCTCCATGTCGCAGCGACCAACAGGACCGCCGATTTCTGAACAGCAGCTGGCCGGGTTGCCGGCC
>JAJDEI010000119.1 GCA_029259845.1 Planctomycetaceae bacterium
GCCGTTGTCCAACTTTCGCCGGTCCCCCCATGCTGCATTCCTCCGTGTTGAAAATCCCGGCTGGCCCTCCAGCCGGTTGACTTCAACCAAGAAGATGCAATCCTGAGACCAAACCCATCACCAACGTGCGATTGCCGTGGGTTGCAACAGGGCGAGAACATTGGGATGCCGCATTCGCGACCGATGTCGTCAATCGGCGCGCGATGCCACGAACTCCGTATTCGAGACGAGGGCCGGAACTGGCGGATCATGTATCGCATCGATTCGGATTCCATCGTGATCGTTGACATTTTCGCGAAGAAGACCGGAGCCACTCCCAAGAACATCATCAACAAGTGTCGATCGCGATTGCGAGCGTACGACGAAATCAAGTGAGGCACAAACAATGAAAAAAACAAGGGTTGAACGCCTCCAGAAGGTGGGTTGGAAAGTCGGAACGACCAAGGATTTCCTTGGACTCACCGATGAAGAAGGGGCCTTGATTGAGATGAAGCTGGCGCTCGCGCGCAGATTAAAAGAACGCCGGTTAGTGCGTGAGTTGACGCAAGACGAATTGGCCAAAGAGTTGGGATCGAGCCAATCCCGGGTTGCGAAGATGGAAGCTGCGGATGTGACGGTGTCGATGGAACTGCTGGTGCGCTCGCTCTTGGTGTTGGGAGCCACTCGTCAGGAAGTCGGCCGCGTCATCGGACGAAAGACCACAGTTCCAGCCGCATGAGAGGTAAGTGGCCCCGGTTGCTCGCCGGCTGTGCCGGCCAAAACGCAGAAACCAACAAACAAGCCTACACCGGCGGGTGGCTGGGGTCGACCAGCGGGAGCCCCCAGCGCAGGCAGGGCTAAAGTTTTTCACAGTGGGAAGACTTTGCCGGTGGCGATTTCACGACGGCTTCGTTGACTGACAACGAGTTGGGTCGATTTCACCTGCCGTCAAACTCCGCCCATCTTGAAAAAAACTTTAGCCCTGGGGCGCGGCCTATGTTGCCTCATTCCGGAAAGTTCACCGGGCGGTTGTCTCGCTGGCGGACAAGGCGTTCGATGGTCTGTTCCCGGATTTCGCCGGTTTCGGCGTCAAATAATCCCGAATGCTTCGCTTCCGGGGCGAGTTTTTCGAGTGTGCTGTTCGCGGCCCAGAGGCCGAGGATTGCCTGCCGGGACCGGAACCGCTGTGCCGCGGGCGAAACGAAGTCGTACTCGACGTCTTTCATGCCGGGGTGATTCCTGATCGCGCGGCCGGCGACGTTGCGAACAGGGGGGGTAATCATCATTCAACAGTTCGGCAAGAAAGCGGACCTGCCACGTGCTGCCGGACGCTTCCAACGCCGGCTTCCATCCCATGTGCCGGGCACCGACGATGCGCTGCACCGCATCGCCTTTGAGGAGCGTTAAGGCCGAAGCGGCGATCGTCTGCTGATCGGCGTCCATTTCGGGCCTTTCCATCCCATACTATTTTTCCAGTTTGTCCGCAGTCCACTCCAGGGTGCGGTCGAGGTGGCACAGGTTGCAGGCGTTGGGACGGCCCGTGCGAACCTCGTTGGCGGCGCTGGGCGAATCGATGCGATGGCTGCGAATGCCCTTGAACAAAGCATACGACGTGTGTGGCATGTGGCAGTTGTAGCAGTCGCTGCCCGTGGAGGATGCGGCGCGATGTGTGTGTTCCTCGATCGCCGTCCGGAATTCCTGATGACACTGAAGACATGCTTCCTGGCCGTCCATCTTTTTTGCCAGTTGGTCATTGGGGTCGCTGTGATGCATGGAGTGGCACGACACGCAGGCCAGCGAACCGCGCTGGTAGCACGACGACTCGATGATCCCCAGGTATTCGCGGCCACCCACACGGCAGGCACCGTCATCCCAGTAGTACGATCGGATGCGGTCGTTTCCTCGACTGCTGTGGAGCTTCCTCGAAGGTGGAAAGCACATGCGATTGGGCCAAGTCGCCCCCGGCGCGGTACGAGTAACCACGCTCCAGAAAGAGCGTCCGGTGGCACGACTTTGCCCAGACTCGCAATCAAAACTGAGTGCGCCCCACGTGGAACCCGCCTCCACAACTCCGCCGACATCCGTGTCATGCACGTGGCGTCGCAAATCATTCTTCACGCGGCAAGAGTAGTCGTAGACCGTCACGACGTCACTCGAATGTTCGCCACTATGAAACAAGTCGTCCTTCTTTCAATGATTCAGCTGACCATCGCCGGGTGTGGTGGATCATCGCCGACGCTGGGGCCGAGCATTTCTCCCCAACAGCAAGCTTTAGCCAGTGAAGCCATGAATCTGTCCTTCCCAGCTTCGACGCAGTTCCTTTCTTATCAGCACGATGAGGGAATGGATGATGCGATTTTCCTGAAAATCAAAACCCCAACCGCAGATCTCAATCAGTTGCTGAGCCAAAAAGGTCTCTCGTCAGCCGATTGGAGTAATCAGGATCGGACAGTACACGACATGAAAGGTGCCTTGGAGTGGACGCCATCTAACAGCCTGTTGAAAAACTGGTGACGTCGTAACCCGAAGCGTGAGCGAGGGCCGATATTGCGAGGAACCAGCAAGTTGGATGACCTCGCTTACGCTTCGGGTTACTTTTTCAACGGACTGCTAAGGTTACTCGATTCCGATCTGAGCAGTTTTCGCTCCCGTACGCAGAAGTCTTAAACGTGCTCATCGATGATTCAGGTGACAAACAAACTACGATCCACCTAATGTGGCACCAGAAGTAGGTCGGCCGGGTGGCGGGTGCCATGCTCATGTCGCAAAGCAGGTTCAGCGTGTGACGATCGGTGCGAGAACATGCCGCCGGATGCTTGGTCTGCTTCGCGATGCGAGCATGCCACCCCATAATTCTCCCCGAAACAACCGCCGCCGCCGATTTGGTATAACGTCATGCAAAGCATGGCCGACGGCACTGCCTGCGTCCGATCAACGAAGTCAGGAGCACGTACCGCCGACGAGGTTGTATTTCGCTGATTCGACACCCGGCGACGAAGGATCCACAGAAACAACCAACCTATGCGAACTTGTGATCGCTTGGATGGTTGCCACTTGACTTCCTGAGCGCCGCTGAGTCAAATCCGGGATTGAAGAGCACGAGGCCGTGCGAGCGTCGATATTACCCCGCTTGAAGAGAGCTGTTACCACTGTCGCCTGGGTGATTCACACGCTGCCGCGTGATGTCGATGCGGCCGGTGGGGCTTCGGTCGCAGATTCGAGGTGCGTGAACGATGCACACAGCGGATTCGCCGTGGAATTTTGCGAAGCCCCATCAGCATACCAGCGACCTCGTCGCGCATCGCTGCACCGAATCGCGGCGCTGACGTCTCAATCGTGGGATTCCGTTCCCCGGACAACGCGTTCCCGGCAGATGACGCGGTCGCCCTCGCGGCTCTTCACCGAGAAACATGGCATGGACGCAACATGCTTGCAACACGATCGTTGCGACGCACCGTTGATTCTGCACCGCTTCAAAATCGACCGGACACGAGCCGTCGTTCCTTTTAAGGCGTTCGCTTCTCATGCAGGCCGAGCACTCAGTCCGACGAATCGGCCCTGTCGCGATGCTCGCGGTTGTCGTGCTTGGCGGAGCCGTCGCCTGGTTTGCTTTTCGTTCTGACGACGGCGACATGCGCAGCCGCCCCGCGGCCCCGATTGCGAAGACCGATGACACCGCCCGCATCCCCGAAGTCCGCGCCGATCGCGGCTTCGTGGGTTCCGATGCGTGCCGGGACTGTCACGCGGCAAACCACGCGAGCTGGCGCGACTCGTATCACAGCACGATGACGCAGACAGCGTCCGACGAATCGGTGGTTCCGTCGTTTGACGGCGTGAGACTCACGTCGCGCGGGCGGACTTGGGAACTATCACGCCGCGGCAACGAATTCTGGGTCCGCATGGCCGATCCTGACTGGGAAATGGCGATGCAATCCCGCGGCGTCAATCTGCTGACTGTCACGAACCCGCCGATTGCGGACCGGCAGATCTTCATGACGACCGGCTCGCACAACTTCCAAACGTATTGGGTCGCCGGGCGGCCCCGACGTTTGTTGATTCAGTTGCCGTGGTTCTATTCGATTGCCGACGGCCAGTGGATTCCGTCCGAGGATTCCTTCCTGCAGCCGGATCCCGGGCGACAGTTTTCGCATTGGAATGCGTTCTGTATCCGCTGCCACGCGGTCGGAGGCGTTCCCGGAATTTCAAACGACTCGCCGTTTATCGAAACCAAGGTGGCCGAATTCGGCATCTCGTGTGAGGCGTGTCATGGCCCGGCGGAGCAGCATGTCTCGCTGCACAACGCCTCGCAGCAGTCCGGCCAACCGGTCAAACGGGATGCGGATCCGATCATCAACCCGGCTCGCCTGACACCCCGGCGGGCAAGTCATGTCTGCGCGCAGTGTCACAGTAAAGAAATACCGGAGAAGGACATGACGTCGTTCCATCAGGCCGGGCTGCGATACCGGGCCGGCGACGACTTGGAGGGTCTGAGACATATTTTGCGAGCCGAAGACCGGGTCGGTAGCAACCTGAAGGATCAGTTCTGGAACGACGGAGCCTGTCGCGTCGGCGGTGATGAATTCAATGGGCTGGTCGACTCCCCCTGTTTTCTCGACGAATCGGGGGAGCCGCAGATTTCCTGTTTGTCGTGCCATTCCATGCACCACAGCGACCCGGCCAAGCAACTGGCCGAAGGAATGGACGGCAACCACGCGTGCACGCAGTGCCACGACGAGACTCAATACACGGATCAGATCGAAAGCCACTCACACCACCGACCGGGGTCATCAGGAAGCCTGTGCTACAACTGCCACATGCCGCATTCAGCGTTTGCGCTGCTCAGGGGCATCCGCAGCCACCGCATCGACAGCCCGATCGTGTATTCGACAAACCAGCGCGGCAGCCGGCCCAACGCATGCAACCTGTGCCATCTCGACCGGACGCTCGACTGGACCACGCAACACCTGACCGGCTGGTTTGGTTCGCCCGACGTGGACCTCAGCGACGACGATCGATCGATCGCAGCCAGTCTTCTGTGGATCCTCAAGGGTGATGCCGCCCAGCGCGCCGTTGTCGCTTGGCACATGGGCTGGGAACCGGCGCACGAAGCATCGGGCGATACCTGGCAGGCACCGTTCGTCGGGCAGCTCTTTCAGGATCCGTACGCTGCCGTGCGACTGGTGGCCAGCACCGCTTTGAAGTCGCTGCCGGGCTTTGCGGATTTCGAATTCGACGCGGTGGACGCGACATTGGATCGGTCGCGCGCTGTGTCCGACGTTGTTTCGCGATGGGAGTCAGCCGCCCCCCTCGAACCAGCGGCGGAAAGACTCATCGGTCAAGACGGCGCGATCCAACGGCGCACCCTCAAGCGATTGCTGCGCAATCGCGACGACACACATGTCTTCATCAACGAATAGCCATGTCCGTCCGGTTGTGCCGGGCGACGGTTCACATTCGGCACTCACCCCAGGTTGTGGCCGGCAAAGCCGGCCCTGCATGACTCCGTAACGACGTCACTCCGACGGCTTGGCGGCTTTCTTGCGAGCGGTCTTTTTGGCGGCGACGGTCTTGGCAGGGGGCTTCTTTTTGGCGGGTGACTTTTTCGCCGACTTCTTCGCGGTCTTTTTCGCTGACTTCTTTTTGGTGGGCTTGGCCGCTTTCTTTTTGCCCGTTCGGGCTGCTTTGGCTTCGAGCCAGGGGAGGGCTTCGGGCAGGGTCACGCTGGTGGGGTCAGTCTCGTTGGGAATGGTGGCGTTGATCTTGCCGTGCTTGACGTAGGGACCGTAGCGGCCTTCGTAAATCTCGACCGGCTTGCCGTCTTCGGGATGTTCGCCGAGGACTTTGAGCGGCTCCGCCTTGCCGCGCGTCTTGCTCTTGGCGAGCATCTCCAGCGCGGTGTCCATGTCGACGGTCAACACATCGACCGTGCGGCTGCCGTCGTCGGTGGTATAGGTGTGGGTCTTTTTGTCGAAGTTGCCGTATTTTTTGGCGTGAAGCACGTACGGACCGAAGCGGCCCAAACCGACGTTCACCACCTTGCCGTCGACCGGGTGATGGCCAATGCGGCGGGGCAACGCCAGTAGCTTCATGGCGGTTTCGAGGTCGATCGAGTCAGGATCGTAGTTGTTGGGGATGCTGGCCCGCTTGGGTTTGGTGTCGTCATCCGTTTGATCGCCCAGTTGCAGATACGGACCAAACGGCCCCCGCTTGACGTAGATCGGCAGGCCTTCGTCCGGGTGCATGCCGAGGGACTGCGGGCCTCGTTTCTTTTCTTCGATCAGCCGTTCGGCGGTCTCGTTGTCGACATCGGCCGGGGCGATGTCGGGCGGAAGGCCGGCGGTGATTTTCTCACCGTTCTCCTGCCGTTCGAGATACGGCCCGTAACGACCCACGCGGACATCAGCGGAGAGGCCGTTCAGTTTGAGCGTACACGCCTGGCGCGGGTCGATCTCTTCTTCGCGCGACTTGACCTGTTCGTCCAGCCCCTCCTGGCCATTATAGAACCGCTTGAGATAGGGCAGACGGTCGGACTCTCCATTGGAGATGTCGTCGAGGGACTGCTCCATCTGGGCGGTAAATTGCAGGTCGACCAGATTGGGGAAGTAGTTCTCCAGTAACCGCGTGACGGCCAGCGCGGTGAACGTAGGCACGAGCTGGTTGCCGGTTTTATTGACGTACCCGCGGTCCTGAACGGTGCCGATAATGCTGGCATACGTACTGGGGCGGCCGACGCCCTCCTGTTCCAGCTTGCGGACCAGCGTCGCTTCGGTGTATCGCGCGGGCGGCTGGGTGAAGTGCTGCAACGGCCGGGGATTGGGGTACGGGACGGCGACGGACGAATCGCGTTTGGCCTTCGCCTCGGCGGCCTCGATCGCCGGCTTGCGTTCGCTCCAGTCGGTCGGCGGGTCGAGCGGGGAGACGTACAGTTGGTCCCCTTCTTCGACGTCCGGCAGGGCGGCGGCATCCCTTTTCTTGGCGGTCGGCCCGTCCCGCATGACCTTCTCGAAGCCGAGGAAGGTGTCGACCGTGCCGCTCGTCTGGAATTCGTAGTCGCCGACACGCACCTTGTACGTGGTGGTGAGGTATTCGTGATCGGCCATCTGGCTGGCGAGCGCCCGTTGCCAGATCAGCCGATACAGGCGCGCCTGGTCGCCGGAGAGGCCCTTCTGCGAGGCGGTTTGCCAGTCGGAGCCGGCGGGGCGGATGGCCTCGTGGGCCTCTTGGGCGTTTTTGGTCTTGGAGGCGTGCTGCTTGGGCCCGGCGTAGTAGGTCTTGCCGGTGACGTTGTCCGTTCCGTAGAGAGACCCGATCGACGAACGGGCCGCGTTCAGGGCCTCTTCGGCGAGGTGCGTCGAATCGGTTCGCATGTACGTGATGTGACCGTCTTCGTACAGTCGCTGGGCGGTCGACATCGCCTGACGGGCCGACATTTTGAGGCGGTTGTTGGCCGCCTGTTGCAACGTACTGGTGGTGAACGGCGGCGGTGCCTTGCGGCGTCCGGGCTTCTTGTCGACCTGGGCGACCCGCCAGACGGCGTCCTCTTTTGCAGTCACAACCGCAATCTCCGCGGCCTGTTGTTCGTCCAGGTGCACCGACCTGCTGTCGGGTTTGAGCTGTCCGGTCGTCTCGTCGAAGTCCTTGCCGGAGGCGACCGGCTTCCAGGTGGTCCCCACGTCGGTGCTGACCTGCGCGAGCCGCAGTTTGAACGTGTCGTCCGCTGCTGCGCCAGTCGTCGCAGTGCCTGCCGCCGGCGCGTGGGCCGAGACGGACGCTTCGACGTCCCAGTATTCGCTCACCTTAAAGGCAAGGCGTTCGAGTTCGCGGGCAACGAGAATTCGCACCGCGACCGACTGCACCCTGCCGGCGGAGAGTTTCGGCCGAATCTTCTTCCACAGCAGAGGACTAAGCGTGTAACCGTACAGCCGATCGAGGACGCGGCGGGTTTCCTGGGCCTTCACGAGATCCATGTCGATCTCGCGGGGGTTGTCCAGTGCCTCCTGGATCGCCTTCTTGGTGATCTCCGAGAAGACCATGCGTTTGATCGGCACCTTCGGTTGCAGCAGCTCGACGAGATGCCAGCCGATGCTTTCCCCCTCGCGGTCTTCGTCCGTCGCGACAATCAGTTCGTCGACATCCTTGAGCAGATCTTTCAGCTCTTTGACGACTTTTTTCTTCTCCGGGGACACGACGTACAGGGGAGCGAACTCTTCCTCGACGTTGACGCCCAAATTGCTCCACGGTTCCTTTTTGAACTTGGCCGGGATGTCGGCCGCCTTCGCGGGGAGGTCGCGGACGTGCCCCATGCTGGCGCGGACGACGTAGTCGCTGCCCAGATAACCGCCGATTTTCTTCGCCTTGGCGGGCGATTCGACGATCACGAGTCCCTTCTTGCGTTTTGCCACCACGGGCATGGTCCTGTGACT
Source organism: Planctomycetaceae bacterium (assembly GCA_029259845.1). Lineage (GTDB taxonomy): Bacteria > Planctomycetota > Planctomycetia > Planctomycetales > Planctomycetaceae > JAHBXU01. The sequence goes on from JAJDEI010000119.1 coordinate 8,403, forward strand.
GAAAGTGTTGGGGTTGTCAGGTTTAGCACCCCGGCTAGAATGCGATGCTGCCCTCCTCCGCATGCTCCGGGAGCAATGCTGAATGGCTTAAGGCATCGCCCGCACGTCTGTCAAGGGGTGAGCCTGAGGCGAGGGGATTTGGGGACGTTGGCACGAATGGCCGAAGAGACGCCGTGTCTCATTGGGGATTCGTGCATGATGCGGGAGTGCGCGTCTCGTCGACGAACGGCGTTCAGGGGCCCATCGGGACACCGGGAGTCTCGATCCGCCCGAGGGCGGTCGCCCGCCGCCAACCGGTCGAAATGACGGCTGCATCGCGATTGAAAGACCAACTTGCCCGTTGCCGTCCGCAATGGGCACCGAAAGGACGCTGATGAGATCTCCGTTCGCCATCTTTCGCAAACATCAGGCCACCATGATGGTGGCCACAGTCATGCTGGCCATGTTCGGGTTCATTGTCGCGCCCGCGATTCAAGATCCCAGCGACATGCCCCCGGCGCTCATCATCATCTTCGCAGCCGGAACCTTCGGCTGCATCGCCTGGATTGCCGGCATCCGCAAGAAGAAATCTTCGGAATATGGATTCATCGGGCTGGTGATCGGCACGGTGGTCGGCGTCGGGCTGTCGACGCTGGGCGGACCGCCGGTGGTGGTCAAGGCCGACACCGGCGATCTCAACGAACAGGAGATGCACTCGCTCGAACAGCAGCGGTCGATCGCCAACCACTTCCTGACGCAGGCCGTCCTCGTGGCACGCTCCAAGGGCGAAAACCAGTTCCTGCAGCCGCCGGCACCGTTCGGTTTTCATCCCGATCCTGAGCGGGACATCGTGATCAGCGAGCTGCTTCGCCGCGAGGCCGACGATCTGGGCGTCGTCGTGTCGGACGAGATGGTCAATGAATACATCAGCGCCGTCACGCAGGGCAAGCTGGGCGCGGCCGACGTCAAAGCCATCCGCAGCGGCATCGGCATCAGCGAGTCGGACCTGTACAACATCCTGCGAAGCGAACTCCTGGCGCTGCTCGCCTACCAGTACCTGTACGACTGGTCCACGCTGTCAAACGGCCGAGCCGGGGGCACGGTCTTGCCGCCGGAAACCTATTGGGAATTCTACCAGCGGTTGAACGTGCGGGAATCCGTGGGGATCGTGCCGGTTCCGGTGCAGACGTTTGTCGACAAATCCTCCGAACCGAGCGAGACCGAGCTGCAACAACTCTTCGACGCCCATCGGGAGAACTATCCCAATACGTCCGATGACGGACGCCTCGATGAAGGCCGGCCCGGATTCCGGCAGCCGCGCAAGGTGCGGCTGGCGTATGTGGAAGCCGCCTACGACGAGATCGAAAAGCAGGTCGAACAGCCGACCGACGAAGAGATTCAGGCGGTCTACGAAGAGCAATACAAGACTCTTCCCGCAGAAGAAACGGGCACGGACGATGCCGCGGGCGACGATTCGACGAAGGCAACCGAGACGCCCGATTCGACCGGCAAGCCCGACGGTCCCGCACTTCCCGCTCCGGGCGCGGAGCAGTCGTCGGAAGGGAAACCCTCGGAAGAGAATTCCGACGAAGAAAAACCCGCCGGCAAAATCGACGGCGACGACTTGCCTCCGGGCGAAGGGTCCGGTGACGAAAAGGCCGATCCCGGTGAATCTGATGACACAGGGGCCGACGCCGACAAATCCGACGCCGACAAATCCGACAAGGGAGCATTTCTCGTCACCCCGTCCTCAACCCGGCTCGTCGCGTTCTTCGACGAGACCGGCACCCGTGATACGGCGGAAGAACCGGATGCCGCCAATGAAGAGCCCGTTGCAACCGAAAAGAAACCCGACGCTGCTGAATCACCGGAATCCGACGGCAGCAAGCAGCCAGCGGAGGCACCATCCGAGGAGACCCCGTCCGCAGAGACGCCGTCTGAAAAGGCAAGCACCGAGGACGCCAATCCCGAAGAGGATGCAGCGGAGGAACCGGATGCATCTTCGGCCAACAGCCCCCCGCCTCCGCCACTGGCGGAACCGAACGATGCCGGACCAGACGCTTCCGCGGCCCCTTCGGTCCGCGAACTGGACGACACCCTGCGCGGCGAGATTCGTGACCAAATCATCAGGCGGCGGACGGAAGACAAGCTGACGGCAGTCATCAACGACGCGGTGACCTTCATGAACGAGCTGCAACTCCGGACGACGAATTTTCCGGAGGATGACGACTACCTCACCCACGAGGGCGCTCTCGAAGAACTGCGGTCGTATGCCGAACAGAAGGGGCTGACGTTTGTCAAAACGCCGCCGCTCTCTGCCCTGGAGCTACAGAATTCCGAAGACTATCCCATCGCCGCCGCAGTTGACCAGTTGTTCTCCGATCCCTTTAATCCCCGGCCCGCCACGAGCGTCCTCCAACAGGTGTTCCGGTCGGCACCGCGAGAGGTGTACCGCTCGCAGTCTGTCATCCATCCGGAAACCGACAGCCGCTTCGCTTATTGGAAGATCGACGATCAGGCCGAGTACGTGCCGGAAAGCCTGTCTGATCCGGGCATTCGCGATCAGGTGGTCGCCACATGGCGGGAACTTCAGGCACGCGAAAAAGCCCAGGCACGCGCCGCGCAACTCGCCAAAATGGCTGAGGAAGCCGACGGTCCGCTCAGCGAGGTGTTCGCCGGACAAACCGTGACCGGCACACCGGACGGCCCCGCCATCACCGTGCTGCATCCGGCCCGGTTCTCATGGATGTCGAAGGCCGACCCCCGCATGTCGCCCAACCCGTTCAGCACGCCTCCCCCGCAACGGACGCGGCTCCGAAACGTCCCGGGCCGCATCGGCGACAGCTTCATGAAGACCGTGTTCGATGAGATCAAAGAAGGTGATGTCGGCGTCGCGCACAGCATCGACGAAGGCTACTTCTATGTCGTCCGGGTTGACGAGCGGATCTACGACGGCGCGAAGGATCTCCAGGCGTTCCGGGAGCGATTCCTGCGCGAACCGGTCTTTGCCCCCTACTATGCGTCCGACTACCCCAAACTGGCCGAAAGCGAACTGCGAGAGTTCCAAACCGACTGGAGTGAGACCCTTCTCAAGAAACACCACGTCGAGATCATCAAACGGAAACCGGAACCAACACCGCAAGACAATCGGGACATGTCAGCATCCTCATAAGACGACAAACCGCCCGAGAGTGAAAACACACAATCGGACAACTCGTTGTATTCGCAGATCGGAGCTACCCGTACGACAATGGCTTCAAAGCTTTGCTTCTTGCGCAAATTCCAGATGCCGGGAGTGAACCATCGAAGAAACGGAAGGGACGGAAAAAGGCCGCTCAGCCGATGACGACGGTTGATGAATTGGCGATCCCGCGACCGAAGCATTCGCAGGATTCGCCTGATTCGCGGTTGAAAACAGGAAACCACGAATCAGGCGAATACTGCGAATAAAACTGATCGTCACGGCCATCAAGACCGCCGTCCTTCCGCGTCTTCCGTGGTTCCTATTTTCTGTCTTTGGTTGCGGCCAGAGGCCGCGCTGGGCCCATCCGTGAAATCCGTGGTGATCTCTAACCACGGATTTCACGGATGGGCCCGGATTGCTCAGGTGCCTTTCGCCTGCTCGGTTTCGGAGTTTGCTGAGTCATGTCACTGTCCTGCTTCGTTCGATTTGACAGGCCCGTAACGTGCTCCAGTTAGACGAGATCGTCGCATTCCTCGGGGAGTTCGCGCCGCTCGCGCTGGCGGAAGAATGGGACAACGTGGGGCTGCTGGTTGGCGACCGGCAACAGAACGTCGAGCGGGTGCTGGCCTGTTTGACGCTCTCCCCGGATGTCGCCGCGGAAGCCGTCAGCCGCCACGTCGACCTGGTGGTCTCACACCATCCGATCCTGTTTCGTCCGGTGCAGCGGTTGACGAGCGACACCACGGAGGGGAAGGTGCTGTTGGATCTGATTGGCTCCCGCGTCGCCGTCTACAGCCCGCACACCGCCTTCGACAGCGCCGCAGACGGCATCAATCAACAACTGGCAGAAGCCCTCGGACTCACGAACGTCGGCGTGCTGCGGTCGGTCCTCCCGTCGCAGTGCCCTGACGGCGCGGACGACAGCAGTGGCGACCCTTCCGGCCAGAGGCCGCTCGGAAGCGGGCGGTTCGGCCGGCTGCCGCAGGCGGAGCCGCTCGTCGAGTTCAACGAGCGCGTGAAAAGGTCTTTGGGAATCTCACGTCTGCAGTACACTGGTGACGACCGGCAAACGATTGAGCGGGTCGCGGTCGCCTGCGGATCAGCGGCCGAGTTTCTGCCGGACGCGAGGCGACACAATTGCGAGGTGCTGTTGACCGGCGAGGCCCGTTTTCATGCCTGCCTGGAGGCGAACGCTGCGGGAATTGCGATGGTGTTGGCCGGTCACTACGCCACCGAGCGACCGGCAGTCGAACAGATTGCCGATCGAATCGCCGGGCGATTCCCCGATCTTGACTGCTTCGCGAGCCAGATCGAGCGCGATCCGGTCCGGTGGAGCATCACATGAGTGCCCCCGACCCGCCGCCGGCCATGCGGCCTTCGCTGCAAACCTTGATCAGCCGGGCCATGCGACTGCGCTGCCCCCGCTGCGGGCAAGGCCTCTTGTTCGTCGGCTGGTTTCGCATGGCCGAACGATGCAGCCACTGCCACCTGAAATACGAACGCGCCCCCGGCTATTTTCTGGGCTCGACCTATATCAGCTACGCGATGACCGTCGTCATCCTCACGGTCGCTTACGTCGCCCTGCACTTCGGGGCCGGCCTGTCCAACCGACAATTGACCGGACCGCTGGTGGCGTTTTGCGTTATGTTTCCGCTCCTCTTGTTCCGGCACTCGCGTGCGCTGTGGATGGCGCTCGACTTCCACCTCGACAAGTCCGTTTTCCTGGACGAAGACTGACGTCGCCCGCGATGCTGAATGCCGACGGGTGGCAGGGGAGCGTTGACGGGTGGCGGGGGCGCTTTGGTGCGAGGACTGACGAAGACCCTTCGATCCGGGGGCGGTGGACGAAAGACCAAACAACGACATCGCCCCCGTGATCGGCGCCGCAAGTCCACCCTGCAATCGCACTGGTGGACAAGCCGACCAGTGCCCACCCCTCGTGAGAGCGACATCGGGCACAGCCTCAATAACCCAAGCCGTTCTTGCGAAGATGGACCCAGGGGGTCTCACTCTCGAGCCGCGGACCACCGGTCGCTTCGGTGATGCAGACCGCGTAGACGAGGTGATCCCCCGCGTCGACCGAGCCGGTCACGTCCCCGGCCATCCAACCGAGCGAATCCGCCAGCACCGGCAGGCCGCCGGCCGTGCGTGCGATCGCGAGTCCCTCGAACGCCGGTTCCCCCGGCTCGAAGCCCCGGCCGAAGTGGCCGAGCAGCTCTTTCTGCGATTCGCCCAGCAGGCTGACCGCCAATCGCGGGGATGCCGAAAGCCAGTCACTCAGGTACCGCTTCTTGTTGACGGCCACCGTAAAAGCGGGCGGCTCGAAGCTGGCTTGCTGCACCCAACTGGCCAGCAGGCCGGTCTCGTCGCCGGCGTCGTTCTTCGCGGTCAGGATGAACAAGCCGCTCGGAATCCGGCCGAGTACGGCAGCAACGTCGGAGAGAGATTCACTCATGCGGGCGACTCACGTTCTTGCGGTCATGGAGAAGCATCCAGGGCCGCGCACGAGGCGCCACCCTACCGCTTCTCATCGTCGTCGAAATCGAAGTCGGCGTCAATTTCGCCGGAGGACGAATCGTCGAATTCAAAATCGTCGCCCTCGGAATCCACGAAGTCCGATTCGCCGAAGTCGGTTTCGGAGTCGCCCTCATTCCAGTTGTCGGCCGAGCCGTCGTCCAGCGCGTCATCCGCCGCTTCGTCGGTCACAAAGCTCTCATCGCCTGCCTCCAACGCTGTGCCGGAGCCTTCGGCTTCGACCGGGGCGGCTGTCGCTTTTGCGGCCCGCGCCGGCTTCGATCCCCCGAACAGAAGCAGGCCAACCGGGGTCACCGCCACCAACGCTGCCACCAGCAGCGTGAACCCGGCGACAACCGGCAGCAATCCGGGCATGGTGTTCGCATGTTGCAGGAAGCCCATCACCAGGATCAACACGAGGACCGCCGCCGGCACGGCTGCGATCAGCGACATCAGGGCATAGCTGGTTCGACCCACGACGATACTCCCGTTGTTTCAGACTCGACCGGGCAATCCATCAAACGGACAACCGGCTCCCTCCGGCAGCCTCCATCCTACCGGCGCGATCAGGCCGCTCACAAGATGGGATCGGCCGCAGTGCGGAACCCTTGCATGATCGGCATCGGACATCGCCCAGGAGCTCGATGACCCGAATCGCCGCTAGGGGCCGCTCTCCCGGAGAACGTATCCGCCCGCGACGCCCTGATCGCGTTAACCGTTGTGATCGGAAGACCTGTGTGGCACGATGGGCGGATGCCTGCCTGGGAAAAACTCAATCAGCAAATCGTCGCCTGCGACCGCTGTCCGCGGCTGCGGGAACACTGCCGGAGCGTGGCGGAGACCAAGCGGAGGGCGTATCAGGACTGGGACTACCGGGGCCGGCCGGTCCCCAATTTCGGCGATCCGCAGGCGCGGCTGCTCATCGTCGGACTGGCCCCCGCCGCCCACGGAGCCAACCGCACAGGCCGCATGTTCACCGGAGACCGCAGCGGCGACTGGCTCTACCGGGCCCTTTACCGAGCCGGCTTCGCCTCCCAAGCCGAATCAACCTCCGCCGCTGACGGCCTGACCCTGGCCGACTGCGTAATTACAGCCGCCTGCCACTGTGCTCTCCCCGCCAATAAACCGACCCGCGAAGAACTGGAGCACTGCCAGGTTTGGTTCGACCAAACGACCGACCTGCTGCCAGTCCGCCTGTTCCTAGCCCTCGGGCAGATCGCCTGGCGGTCGGTCATCGGCCTCGCGCGGCAACGCGGCTGGTACGAGGGCCCAATCCCCAAATTCGCCCACGGCGCACTGGTCGAACTGACCGACGGCCGCCACCTGCTCGCCAGCTATCACCCCAGCCAACAAAACACCTTCACCGGCCGCCTCACCGAACCGATGCTCGACAACATCTTCACCACCGCCCGCAGCTTCTTGCCGTGAGTCGATCGTGACCCGACGAACGACTGGCACCCGCGACCGCTGAAGTGCAACAGGTCATGTCGCGTCCGGTGAATCATCGTTGTCCGCGTCAGACGAGCCGATGACTTGAACGTCGTCGCCCAGGTTGATGGTACCGCCCTGGCGTACCGTGGTGGTGATGCCGCCGTGGCCGCGCATGGCCTGGTAGCCCCCGGGGCCCAGGTTTCGCTCCATCAGCGAGCAGGGAGCACACGGCCCGGTGCCCTCGAAGACAGCGTCGCCGATCGCAAAGCGGCGCTTCTTGAGTGAGAGCAGGTTGATCCCCGACACGACTATGTTCCGCCGCAGTAACATCGGGTCGACCGTCTCGTGTCCACACAAGCCGGCAATGGCCGGCAGATGCTCCGCCTGGATAAACGTCACCTGCCGCATCGACGCCTGCCCGCTGGTCGCATGATGGTCCCCTGCCAAACCCCTCCCCACCTCGACCGCCACCGACTCCACCACCTCAATCGGTGCCCGCCTTCCGGCCGCAAGTCCAATCCATTCGACACGCCCCACCTGTGGCACGGAGCTGTGGAGATCGTTGCTGTCGGTCATGGCATCGCCGGCCTATGAAGGGTCAGCAGTTGTAGGGGTCGGCGGTGAAGGGATGTGATTGAGAGCATCATACCATCAATCGCACCCTCTCTGACAACACAGACGACGAAAAGTTCGGCGGAGACATCGAACCCGACAAGAGCCACCGCGTTCGTCCGGACCACTGCATGGCGAAGGATTGTCACATCGCGCATGCGGAGTTACCCTGCCAATAGCTGGAGGATTCTCGATCACCCGTGACGAAATTCAACGATATCTGGCAGGGAACGCCCAATGAAAACGAATCCGTTGGTGTCGCAGCGCTTTCAAGAACTCGCCGACAAAGCTGCTGCGATCGCTGACGCCAAGACTCTTGACTTCGTCGGCAGCGACAGCGGCATACACTAGGAAGTGGACCCCAATCTTCGGACCACTGGACGCAATTCCTTAGATGGATCGCGGGCTCATCGCGGACGGCTGTGGTGGACTTCCCAGGGCGTGCGATAGTCCAACGATTGATGAGGACGCTCGTGGCTGTAGAACTGGA
>JAJDEI010000120.1 GCA_029259845.1 Planctomycetaceae bacterium
TGCCTGCCAAAAAGAACCTCAGCCGAACACCCGCGTGGCCCGCAGGCGCACGTCGGGCGTTCGTCGTCAGTCCGCCGCCAGAGGTGGTTGCTCTCCCAAGCAGCCACCTCTGACCGCATCGCTGCCAGCCAAGGAAGCCGGTGCTCACTAGGAGGACCGACCATACATCTCCTGACGGGGTCTTCGGTTGCCGTGTGCGTGCAACACAGTGCGACCTCAAGCCCCTCAGCCCTTTCGTTCCTGCTCGTTGAGGCATCACCCTCAAGTCATCACAGACGGGTCGCGACTGCCTTGCCGCGCATGAGTTACTGCATTGGACGTGCAGGCACCCTGTCCGAGCCTTCGCCCGGAACACCGCTCGCGCTTCCGCACGAGTCTCTACTCAGGCCACTCTCCCACACTACGGCGTTTGGCGCGGAAAACCGCGCTACTTCCACATGGCTGACCGAGCCATGCACCGAATTGCCATATCCGGAGGCCGCAGTGCTTCCTGCGTTAGTGTCGGTCTTCGACTCTGAGGTCACGTTGCTAGAGCCTGTTACGGCCCGGTCCACATGGGTATGTGCTGCCTTCCGGCCAGCCATACTTTCCTGACGCAGTGCGTCAGATTTCCCACCTACGAAACCAGAAGCTCGGGGTACCAACCCCATGCGGATGTTCGCAGTTTGGCACCGTCTCCTCAAAGTCTGACTGGCAAGCGCTCTCTTACGTATTCGATTGCGCCTTTCATGGTTGAGCTTTTTATCATCGAGCGTTTAACTCGAATGCCGAGGTAGTCAGCCCCGGTACTGCCTGTCGCCAGACAGCAACTCCCCACGCCAGCCGCGTTGAACGAACCGGCATCGCCGGCCCGAACCCCACGGACGGGATTGGGAACGCCGCAGCGTTCCTCACCCGCTTTGCCTGCTGAGATGAATCAGCAGAGAAGCACACGATTCACAACTAGTGCGTGTGCTTCACCGACACGGCCTTGTGGAGATGGCTCCCACACAAGGTCTGTCCGCATCGCCCTTCTTCACGTCTGAGAACCTCGTGACAACCATAGCTGCCGCAGGCACAGACGGCCCGTGGCCGATTGGATAGAACGCCGGGATTGCTTCGATGGGATGATCTCTTCCAGACAAACGGAAGCGGACCACCATCGACATTACTCCGACGAGCCTCCATTGAACTGAGCGAGCCACTCTCATGGCACTCAGCTCGAAGGGCCAGCACGGGGGAAGTTGGCAGACTTCCGGTTCTTATCCGCGGTTGATGAGACCACGATTCCCGAACCTGCTGTCCCCGCGAGGAGACGTCAGCTCCTTGCCCTTATCCCGACCACTGTCGCGGCCGGCTTCAGGCAAAGCGTTTTACATGAGCATGACGACCGGCGAGCGGAGTCACTCGCCTACACGCGGGAACATACCAGTACCGAGCCAAATGTCATCATTCTGTGACCGAATTGTAATGCTTTGGAGATATTTGACCGGTGCGCGAAATCCGTGCTATCGGGTCGGGAATGACTCGGCGACGGAGAGTGAAGAAACCCTCGGCATCTGTCAACGCGACGGATAGCGCCGCACCTCGATGGTCAACAAAAACGAAGCTGCCGTACCGATCACGACGGCACCTACTGAGTCCGGGCGAACGCCGTTTCTATCACGACGGATTGCAACCGGCGGTCGGGGAGCGGTTCCTAATCTCGTTCAAGGTGCGGCTGGCTGACGTGATCATGGCGACCGATTGGAACAGCCCCACGGCCGCCGAATCGCTCAGAAGCATGTCGACTTCGTGCTCACCACACCCCGGACCACACGCATCGTGGCCGCCGTGGAACTGAACGATGCGTCCCATGCAGCGGATGACCGCCAGGAGCGGGATGCGTTCCTCGCTGAGGCACTCCACGCCGCTGAAATCGCGCTGATCGTGTTTCCCATCTACGGGCGGTACGACCCCCAGAGGATTCGGCGGCGCGTGCTGAAGGTGATCAGCTCGCATCGCCGTTGAAAGGGGCTGCTGATCTTCGAAAGAACCTTCGAGCCGCCATGAGCCAGAATCCTTAATCAATCCGGCCGGTTCGGCCGGATTGCAAGTTGCAACCGACCCGTCAGCCGGACTTCCGCTGCGCCCGAAACAGCTTGAGTTCCGGACGTCGGGCGGACCGCTCGACGGCCGCCGAAACTCGATAACCGTTCTTGAGCGCCGCCCGCATCCAGGAATCGGCCGAGCGAATCGTCGCGCCGCTGCGGACCTGCTCATCCATCGCACGGACCGCCTGTTCGATCGCTGCGGGCGTGTGACTCGCCACGAGCGAAACGGCCGTTGCCGTGGAAACGCCCCGCCGGCACAACGCCTCCGCCAGTCGGTGTACCGGATCGTTCGTGGCTTTTGCAGGTTGCTTGTCGGAAACGGCCAGATCGAAGGTCGCTTCCCAGACGCCCCGTCGGACTTTGGTGAAACGACCGGTCGCTACCGGCTCCAGGAATCCGGCCTGCTCCAACTCTGCGGCTGCCGGGCCAAGGTGACGTTTGCGGACCTTGTCCAGCTCGATGCCCGGACTGACACCGATGTGCTGATAGGCCAGCCGCGCCAAGTCGATTGTGATGCTCGTTTTATCGGGCGGATGGAAGTGCTTGTCCAGGTAGCGGTACAACCGCCGGGCCGCCGGATTCAGACTGCGGACCAGTCCGTAGTCGATCCGCTTGACGTACCCCGCATCGAAGCTCTCAAACAGCGTATTCCCCCAGCGAAACCAGGAGCTCTCTTCCGTGTAGAAGCCATTCGCGCCGGCTGTGCGGCTGTCCCGGAACTTATACGAATCGAGAATGGCGAACGCCCCTTGGTCACGCCACTGTTTGTTGCGATTGTCCCGCCACAAGTCGCGGTAGCTGAGTCGGACACCGACCAGACGGTGCATCACTTTCGTCAACCGCGCGTAGGCCCAGTCCGACTTGGGCCAGCCCATCAGCTCGAACGGGGCTGCTCGTGAGAACCAGACCTGAGGTTCGGCAAAGCGGTTGAAGTCGCGGCTGTATTTGAGCAGCCCCAGGTAGATCTCCTCGTCCTTCTGTGTCGGCAACCCGTACTCGGGGTCGCCTCTGACGATGAGCGTCCGTTCCATAACGGGTCCGAGTGCGCGGTCATAATCTTCGATGGTGAACTTCAGCATGCTGCGGCCACCCGATCGCTCGGAGAGCGTGGCAAACGGCAGCTCGCACAGGTTCATCTCATCCCGGCCGTCGTTGAGATTGGCCAGCCGTCGAGCCAAGCCCTCCGCTCCCGCCTGCCTTTTCCTTTTCACTTTCAAAACAACACACCCGTTAGTTTTGGTAGGTACAAGTACATGGTAGGGGCGAAAATCATCAGTCGTTCCCCCCGGTTACGCCCTCCAAACCGGCCTCATCTGGCGTCGAAACCGGTCTCGTATGGCGTGCGTTCCGGTCTCGTGTGGCGTGTGAATCCGGCCTCATTTGGCGTCTCTCCCGGTCTCATTTGGCGTAAGTCGCTCCTGTCAACTTCAAGTGACTTGAACGGCATACCATCCACACCGTGATTCTGCACTGAGAATCTGGCTCCTCAAAGAAGCGAATTCTCGTTGACGATCTTCGCAGATTCATGCGACCGTGGAGGAAGCGATGCCGAGTGTTTGGCCAGAATCGCTTCCTGTCACCAACCACGGAGGACCATGCCCACCACGCTCTGCTTGATCAATCAGAAGGGAGGCTGCGGCAAGACGTCCACCTGCTTTCATCTGGCCGGAGCGTTTGTCCACAGCGGTCTGAACGTGCTGCTCATCGACCTGGATCCGCAAGGTTCGCTCAGTCAGGGGTTTCTCGGATCGGCCATCGTGGAAGACCTGCCCGCCGGTGACACCGTCGCCGCGCTGTTTGACGAAGGCACGTTCTTTGCCGACCGCCGGCGACTGATCCGGCCCACCAGGTGTGAGCGGATCTCCGTCTGTCCCGCCAATCAGCATCTGGCCTGGTTCAACACGCCCCATCCGGACAGGACCGGCATGACCCAGCAGGTGGTCCGCCAGTTCATCGATGAGTGCGGCACGGACTACGACATCGTGCTGCTGGACTGTCCGCCGAATCTCTATCGCTGCAGTTGGACGGCCATGATCGCCGCCGATCATGTGATCATCCCCGTCCCGCCGGAGGACTTCGGCACACAGGGACTGCGGGCCGTGCACCAGACGATTGAGCAGGCGCGGCGGCTGAATCCCCAGCTGCGTCGCCTGGGACACCTGGTGACCCGTTGTGACGGTCGCTTGCTGATCCATCGGCACTTCCAGCAGTCACTCCGCCGATTGTACGGTCGGATGGTGCTGGAAACCGTGATTCCCGAAGCGTCCGCCTTCAAGGTGG
>JAJDEI010000013.1 GCA_029259845.1 Planctomycetaceae bacterium
ATATCCCCGATCAACTTCCATTGTTCATCCGTCAGTCGATGCCGAACCATCCTTGGTCTCCTCCCTGAAATTTCGCCCGCGGCCAAAGTCTGACCGATCACGAATTCCCAGGGAAGATGAGTTTTCCGACAAAGCCTAGTCGAAACAACTGGCTTTGAACTGTGCCGTACTTCGTTGGATTCACTGCGCCGGGTGCCACTGGTCGGCTTGTCCGCCAGTGCGAGTGGCCAAACGATAGCCGCGTACGGGGCGTGGCCGTTGATCAAGTAGGTGCGTTTGCTTGGTGTGGAGCGTCGAACGACTACCTCCGCTGATCGCGCGATCCCAACGCACCGTCATCCATCGCCCACGCACTCCTCGACTCTCACCAACGCCTACTGGCTACTCCCTTTCCCCCCAGCCGTCACGGTCTGCACACCGATCGTTCGCAGGTACGCATAAAGGTCGGCGAGGTCGTTGGCTCGCAAGTCTTTGAGCAGACCGGAGGGCATGAGCGAGTTGTTCAGCCTGCGCCGGGCTTCGATCTCGTCTGTCTCGATTCGCAAGGTCTGGTTCGTGCCGGTCCGTAGGACGAGACCGTCGACCGACTCGTAGATTACAAGCCCGGTCAGGACTTCTCCGTCACGCGTGATGAAAACCGTCGTTTGATAACGCGGCGACACATCGCGGTTGGGCATCGTGATGGCGGTGAACAGGTCCAATGTCGAGAAGCGGCCCGCGGCGCCGGCCAGGTTCGGTCCCATCGCGGTCCGCCCGCCGTGGCACTGGGCACAGGACCGTTTGTGAAACAATTCGAGGCCCCGGGCCACGTCGCCGGCAGACCAGTCGACGTTGTCCAACCGTGCCTTGAGCGCTGCAATGTCCTCTGCTGTGCTGCCGGTTTGCCGGGCCCATTCGTCGGAAAACGTGGACTCGGCCCATGCGGACCACTGCGAGACTGCGGCAGTCTGCCGGTCGCGTGGCGGTTGTCCCGGTTTGTATCCATAGTTCAGGCCGGTGTTCCGTTTCAGCAGGCGGATCGCCGCATCCTGAACCGCCCGCTCCTCCGGGCTGGGTCCCATTCGCCGTAACGTGCGTACCAGGGCCACTTGCTCAGCCGCGCCTTGGTCGGAATCAAACGATTCCAATGCTGCCGTCAACCGGCTGAGCACGGCCACGTCGTGAGTGTCGAGGGCAGAGACGAACAGCGCCCGATCCTGCGGCTCCGGCTTCTCAGCGAGGGTGATCAAGACGGCTGAACGCACCGCGAAGTCCTCCGCTTTGGTCCGCAGCAGGTCGCGAACCTCCGCACGCCGCGATCCGCCGAGCAGAAAGACGAGATCGTTTGACCACCGGTAGTCGCCGTCCGCCTCGATCCGGACGATGAACTTGCCGATCGCCTCCTCCAGTTGGTCATCTTCGACGACGAATGCCAACGGCACATGTCCCGGCGCGCCGAACTCGGGACGCTGTAGGACGGCTGTCGGCAACTCCGGATCACGCTCGATGTGGCCGATATACATTTCGATGAACCGATCCTCCCAGTTGGCATCCCGGTTCAGTCCGCGGTTCTCGATTTTTGGCTCCAGCGCGAGTAGCGCCCCGGCGATGACTTCTCGCTGCTCAGCAGTCCGTTCGGCCCGCATCCTTGCGGCAACGATCAACTCATGCACGTCGTCCACCGGGTCGGAATCCGCCGTGATCTGCCCCAAGACCTTCGCGAACAACTCGGCGTCGTCGGCTTCGATCATCGCCATCAGCCGGCCGAGTTCGCGGTCGAGAGCCGCGTCACTGGTCGGGTACAACTTCACCAATGCCGCCTGCAGAGAGCTAACGATTGCCGTCTGGTCGGTGAGGTCGGCGCGGCAATGGTAACCGTCGAAGACCGGGTCGATATCCGGCACCGGGCCGACGTCGCCAAGCCCGATCTGCACGAGCCGTGCGGCTTCCCGCTTGAGATCCAGCGGCTGATGCGTTTCCAGAATCTGACGGCCCATGTCGACCGAATAGGGATCGAAGCCTTCGCTCCGCATGGAAAAAGCCCACGCAACGTTGAGGGCCGCCCGCCAACCAAAGCGGACCGCTGCATCGGCCACTTGGTGAAAGGTCTTCTCGTCCGCCCGGGCCAGCACGCGGGCCGCCGTCTTGCGGACGAACGGGTCCGGACTTGCGATGAGCTGCGATATGGCGACCGTATGCGGGGCCAGCGCGTCCGGAGACGATCGCAACAGTACCTCCAGCGCGGCCCGCGTGACCAACGGGTCACTGTCGCTCAGAGCGCGGGCCATGAGCGCCTCATCCGTGATCTCGGCCGTGGCCTCAGCCAATTTCACTTGATCTGTCGCCGTGGCTCCCAACGCCCAGACGGTCCGGGCGCGAACGAAAGCCGCCGGCGACTGCAACAGCCGGTCGGCGATGTGCCGCGGCAGACCGCCGAACTTTTCGGTGAGAATCTCAATCGCACGGATTCGCTCCGCTTCCGTGCGGCCTTCGTTTTGGGCCGCCTCCTGAAATGCGGCCGGTCCCAGTCGCGCAGCGATTGGCTCCCAGATTCGCCGCGACCAACTGCTGAGCGGCTGCGGCGCGGTCAGACATTGCGTCAACTCATCCGGGGGAGCAGGGGACGCCTCCGGTGACGCCCAACGAATGCGATAGACGCTCCCCCGCGTGCCGCGGCCTCCCACGCTCACATAGAGCGAGCCATCCGGCCCAACCGCCGCATCGGTGGGGGCGAAGCCGAATTGCCCCACGCCGGTCATGAACTCCTCCGGCTCGCTCTTCCAGACACTTCCGCCGCGGGCCAAAGGTACCGCCATGACCCGTCCGTAGGTCCAGTCGAGCACGAACAGGGCGTCGCGATACTTTGCGGGGAACTGATCGTGGCGATAACAGACAACACCCGTCGGCGATCCCCGCCCAAAGGACGCGACGACCGGCGGCATGTCGAGAAATCCCTGGGGACGCTTCCAACTGCGGCTCACCCAACCGGCATGCGTGCCGGGCAGCAGGTGAAACACCCGCGTGGGCCGGTACCACGGCAGGGAGATGTCCCGTTCGCCGTCGCTATCGAAGGTGAACAGGTCGCCGTGGGAGTGAAAGTCGAAATCGTAGGCGTTGCGAAACCCGTCCGCGACGACCGCTCCGGCCGATAGGTCGGGCTTAAGCCGCAGCAGAGTTCCCGCCTTCGGATGTGTGACCGGCGAGTTGGGCAGTGTGACGTACTTGGCGGTGATTCCGGCCATATTCCCGGCGATGACATACCACCAGCCGTCGGGTCCCTGACGGATGGCATGGATGTCATGCTCGCCGCCCGCCTTGGCGCTCAAGAACACTTCGGGCGGTCCGTCGGCCCGGCCGTCACCGTCATTGTCGCGATACCGCATCAGCCCTTTGTCACCGGAACAGATCAGATCGCGTCCGTAGAAATACATGCCCTGTGCGCCGGTCCGCGGACCGTCTGCGAACTGCCGGGCCGTATCGGCGACGCCGTCGTGATCCGTATCGGCGAGGATACGGACGTATCCGGCCCCGGAGACAACAACACGGCCGAACGAGTCGATCGTCAAGCTGTAAATGTCGTGGGCCAGTTCATCGTCCGCGAACAGCGTGACCTCAAAGCCGGCCGGCACCCGGACACCCAGTTCCTCAGCACGGGCTCCGGACGCTACTCCGACCGTGACCACGACGATGACCGCTGTGGTGACCGCTGTGATGACCTCTTTGACGACCTCTTTGACGACCGCTGCCATCATGGAAACGGCAGATGTTCGGAACCCCGTCGACGAGGCGAGCCGCCAGCGTTCGCGTCGCCAACATCCTCGCCGCTCCGCACATCGAATGGCAGATTCAGACACGGGCGACTCGATTCGGTTCAAAAGGGGAGGAGATGGTCCGTTCAACGATTCAGTGAGGCAGCCGCTCGATGATAGTAGTCGCCTCGATGGCCCACCGTCACCCCAATCACCCCGTCACACCATCACCGGGTGCAATCAGTTTTGATTGCGAATCTGGGCAAAGTCGTGCCATTGCTTCGGTTGGACGCGAGCGGTTTTTATCTACTCACCGGCATGGCGTGTCCGCCCGAAGCAATGCGGGAACCGTTTTCTGCGTCGAACTCGGACGGCCACGCAGTGGCACCGAAATCCGCGCGCGCACCCACCGTCACCCTGCCACTCCGATACCCGTTGCGGCATGCTGGCTGGTCGCATAACCTGCGACAGTCGCTTGGCGGTTTCGAGGCGCGACCGACGTGGTGTGGACTCGCAGGAAATGTCGCGATCGTTACGCGAGAAATCCGTCAAAGCACTGATGAATCACCTGGAGAAGAAAAAACCGTGGGGACGCCATCACCCGGATTCAGTCCCGGGGAACTGCTCAATTCGCACCGGTCCGGCCGATGGGGCCGGCGACGACGACTGTCGATGGGCGGCTGGTGCTGGTTGTTGACGCTGTGTGCCTTTTCGATCGGTCTGGAGACCTTCTGGGGCCCCACGACACCCGCGCTAGCGCAGACCGAACAAAGCACTGCGCCGACCGGGAGCACTGCGCCGACTGGGAGTACTGCGCCGACCGGGAGTGCTGCACGGACCGGGGAGGGGCGGGAGGAAACAGCATCTTCCGCTGAGATTGAGTCCCGTGATACGGAGTCCGCCAGTGCTGAATCGGCCAGTTCCGAGCACCGCGATGCGGGGACGGACGACGGCCACGGCGGGGCGGCCGGGGGCCACGTTGACCCGATGGCTCCGGTGCTGTTGGCCATTGTCATCGTGCTGTTTGTGGCCAAAGTGGGAGGCGATCTCTTCGAACGGTTGAGCATGCCCGCCGTGCTCGGCGAGCTTGTCGTCGGTGTCTTGCTGGGCAACATGGCGTTGATGACCGGCTGGCACGGGCTCGACTTTTTGCAGGCCCCCGAAGACGCAACGCTGCGGGGTGCGATCAGCAAACTCGAAGAGCACGATGAATCCCATTTGACGATCAAAGAGCAGGAGATTCTCGACGATCCCGCTGAGCAGAGTTTCTATCACGCCGGGGCCGTCCTCAAGATGCTCGCGGGGATCGGCGTCATCCTGCTGTTGTTTGAGGTGGGGTTGGAATCCAGCGTCCGGGAGATGATGTCGGTCGGCGTCTCGTCGATGCTGGTTGCCATCCTGGGGGTTGTGGCACCGATGATCCTTGGCTACGGGGTTAGTTGGATCCTGCTCAACGACCATGGCTGGCAGGTGCATGCGTTCATCGGGGCGACGCTCTGCGCGACGAGTGTGGGCATCACGGCACGGGTGCTCAAAGACCTGGGACGCTCCCAACAGCGAGAATCGCAAATCATCCTCGGGGCGGCGGTGATCGATGACGTGCTGGGGTTGATCGTACTGGCCATCGTCTCGGGCGTCATTCAGCAGGGAGCCGATTTCAGTGCGGCCAGCCTTGTGGGAATCGTCGTGAAGGCGTTCGGGTTCCTGGCGGGAGCGGTCGTGCTGGGCAATGTGATCTTCACGCGTCCGCTGTACCGCGCAGCCAGTTATCTTCGCGGACATGCGCTCCTGGTCGTGACCAGCCTGGTGATCTGTTTCGGATTTTCTTGGCTCGCCAATGTGATGGGACTGGCCACAATCGTCGGAGCGTTTGCGGCGGGGTTGATTCTCGAAAAGGCCCACTATCAGGAACTGGGCCGCAAAGAGAACATCGAGCTCGAACAGGCCCTGCAGCCGATTAGTGCCGTGCTCGTTCCGATTTTCTTCGTGCAGATGGGCATCATGGTCGACTTGTCGAGCTTCCAGAACCCGTCCGTGTGGGGATTGGCGGCGGCGCTGACCGTCGTGGCCATCGTCGGTAAGCAGGTCTGTGCCTGGGGAGTCACAGAAAAAGGCCTCAACCGGATTGCGGTCGGGCTGGGCATGATCCCGCGGGGAGAAGTCGGCCTGATTTTCGCCTCCGAGGGGGCCAAGCTCCGAGTGGCGGGCGAACCGGTCATCAACGCGGGCACCTACTCCGCCGTCGTCGTGATGGTCATGCTCACCACCATGATCACGCCCCCCGTCCTGAAGTGGTCCCTCACCCGCGGCGACAACAGCTCCGGAACTCCGGAACCGGGCAAAGACTCTGAGAGTTTCTCCGGAAACTGATGGGCCGTTTTGCCGGAAGCCTCGCCCTTCCGTCCGGTGCCGCAATTCCGGGGTCGAGTCTCCGGACAAACTCTGACGCGTTGTCGGAAAGCCATTGTCGCCATCACGCTCCGCGTGATGAGCGCCGCTAGGGGCGACCTCTTTCCCCGAAAGAAGCTCATAAGTAGGGCTCGTCTCGCGGAGCGAGACGGCTGCTTTGGTGGCTCTCTGAGCAGGGCCGTTTAAAGATTGAAGCTGGGGAACCTCGTAACCCGAAGCGTCAGCGAGGGACGAATCGCTAAGTCACGTTCACTTCCTCGCTTACGCTTCGGGTTACCATTGAGCTTGTCCCGGTCGGTCTTCTCCCAAGTGAAACTTTGAATGGCCCTGGCTCTCTGAGGGGCCATGCCGAACTCAGTGCGAGTCATCTTATCGCTTCGCGGCCCAGCCGGGCCGGCTGGGCCGCCCGCCCGTGTGGGCGTCGGTCGCGTGCCCGCATTGCCGGGACAGCACGGGCGTGCGGCGTGGCGTTTTTCAATGGGCGGTGCGGATGACGGTCGTCTCGGCTGCAAGCCGGCAGCAACATCGCTACGATCTCCGCCTATGAGCCGCACGACTTTCCGATTGATTCTTCTGGTTTCGTGCGCGCATGCGCTGGTCCATTTATTCGAGCTCGCGCTGCCGAGCGTGGAGCAGATGATCGGTGCGGAGTTCGGCGTCGGCAGACAGCAAACGGGCGTGCTGGGCACCGTCTGGCGAATCCCTTTCGGCGTCGGGGCGGTCTTCACCGGATGGCTCGTCGACCGCTACGGATCGAAACGGCTGCTGCTGATTTATTTGGCCGGATGTGCGGCCGCCTGCCTGTGGGCCTTTGCGGCAACGTCGTACAACAGCGTCTTCTTCTCGATGATGACGATGGGCTGTTTCGCCAGCATCTATCATCCGGCCGGTTTGGCGCTGATCTCTCACGAAACAACAGCCGAGACTCGCGGGGCAGCCCTTGGTTGGCATGGCATCTTCGGGTCGATCGGGATCGCCGGTGCCCCCTTTCTTGCAGGTATCGTGTTTGGGAGCGGTAATGTCACGTGGCGTCAGTATTACCTGCTCCTCACGCTGCCCGCGATCGCCCTGTTTGTTCTATTGGCGACGAGACTGCGAGAGAACCGGCGGCTGCCGTCGCCTCACCCGGATGCGAAGACATCATCGCCGCCGCCCGCCACGGCCGACGAACAAGGCCGCGGCCATTGGAAGTTGTACGGCGTGCTCGTCACCACCGGGGTCTTCTCCGGCTTCATTTACGCGGCCTTCATGCACTTCCTGCCGCGGTACCTCGATAGTGTCGGCTTGACGGTCGACGGTGTCTCCGCCGAAGGGCTGCGGAACCGGCTGGCCGCGCTGGTCCTGGCGTTCGGAATTGTCGGTCAGTCCATCGCGGGACGCTTCGCGAAACCCGGACGCCTGGAGCGTCAGTTGGCACTCATTCTGTTTGCCAGTGCTCCGATGTTGTTGTGGATGGCGTTTGCCACCGGTCCCTGGCGAATTGTGTCGACCTGCCTGTTGGCGCTGGTCCACTTCATGAACCAGCCAGTCTACAACAGCCTCATTGCCCAGTATGTGCCGGCCGCGCGGCGGAGTTTGGGGTACGGGGTCAGCAACATGGCCTGTTTCAGCATCGGCGGGCTTGGTCCGACGTTCGCCGGTTTCATGCAAACCGACCGCGGGACTTACGGCGGACTGGCAACCGTCGCCCTGGCGGCCGGATGCGTGTCACTCTTTCTGGCCAAATCGCCCGTTCCGTCGGGTCACGTCGCGAAGTGACCCGGCAGAACGGCGGCGGCACCGATGACGCGGCCGTCGAGGCTCTCGCAAATCTCTGCCAACGTCTGCCACAAGTAAACGGCGTAACTGCAATCGGCCCAGAGCCGGAAGCCTGGGACACCATCGTGCGTCTGCCGCAGGACGCTGCAATTCACTCCGGCAACGCGGGTCATCACCAGGCGATCCGCTTCGATGTCCTCAAAGTTGACGGCACACGACTGCGTCAATACGCCGTTCGCCCGCGATCCGATGAGCACGAACGTCGCCTCCTGGTGCTCGACGCGGTCCAGGCGTCCGGGATGCTCATCCAGCCGTTCACCGAGCGAGGAAACGGAGCGATCGTCGACACCGCTCTCCAACAGAAACTCATCGGCACCGAGACGGACGATGATCCCGGCGTCCTCGCAACGTCCGTCTCCTGCGAGACGACGGGTTTCATAGATTGTGGCGGGGACATCGACGTTCTGCTCCGCGAGCCACCCGGCGGCGTCGCATCCCTTAAGGCCGAGCTTCGTCAGCCCGCTGAGGTCACACAGTCCAAGCGTCTCGTTGGCGTCTGCTTCCGACTCGGCGGAATCAAATCGGACCGCAACGGGGGCTCCGTTCACAATCCGCCACTCCGCTCCGAGTGCATCCAGCAAATGGTGGATCGGACTTTGTCGCGCGGCTGTCTCAGGCATGGTTATCCCTTGCTCGGTCATCGATGGTTCCGTCATCGATGGCTCGGTGTCTGCTGACGAATGTTCTCGGGATCGTAAAACGGCAAGCCAGCCACCTGCGCCTCAGCCAGCGCGCCGCCATCGACACGTATCTGAACCACTTGGCCGGCTTCTGCGAGATCCGGCCGGACGAATGCCATCGCGACCGGATAGCCGAGTGTCGTCTGTTTTGCGATGCTCGTCACCCGTCCGGCGATGTCCCCATCGGCGATGATCAGATGGCATTCTTCGGGCAGTGGCCCCGTCGAGGCTGCGGCAAAGGTAAGTCCGACGAGGCGGCGGTTCAACGGTTGCTTGCGAACGATCTCCAGGCTGCGGGCCCCGACGAAGAACGGTTTGTCCTTGCCGATCGCCCAGGCGACGTCGGCCTCATAGGGATTCGTCAAGGCGTCCGTGTCCTGCCCCACGATGAGATGTCCTTTCTCTAACCGCAGCAGCCGTTGTGCTTCCACACCGAACGCCCGAATGCCCCGGTCGCGGCCCGCCTGCATGAGCGTCGTCCAGACATGCCGGCTTTGCGAAGCGGGCACGTGGATTTCGTATCCCAACTCGCCGACGAAGCCGACTCGCATCACCGTCGCGGCAGCGCCGCCAACGAATCCGCCACGCACTCCCAGGTAGGGAAAAGCTTCCGGTGACAGATCGATGTCGGTCAGTTCTCTCAGGACGTCGCGGGAACCGGGACCGGCCAGATTGACGGCGGCGAGTTGGCTGGTGGCGTTGATAAGCGTGATGTCCGTCCCCCAGATCAACGCCCAGCGCTGCATTTCGCGATAGAAGGCCGCCGCGCCGCCGCTGGTTGCCGTCACGTAAAATCGGTCGTCCCCTAGCCGCGCGATCACACCGTCCTCGATGATCACGCCGGTTTCATCGCACGCCAATCCGTAGCGGAGGCGGCCGACCGGCTGTTTGGTGAAGCGGCCTGTGTAGATTCGTTCCAGGAACAGGGCAGCATCCGGCCCGCTGATCTGAATCTTGCCCAGCGTGCTGACGTCGATCAGGCCGACGCCCGTGCGGACATTCACCGCCTCGGCAAGGATGCAGGCGTCCCGGCTGCGTCCGTCGACTTGGTAATACTCGGGCCGCAACCAGGCACCGGCGTGCACCATCTGGGCACCAGCCTCCGCATGCCAGCGGTCGATCGGCGTGCGGCGTTGGGGGTGAAAGCGTCGTCCGGCCAACAGTCTCAGCGGAACCGGTTGATGAAAGGGCCGCGAAGTCGTCGTCCCCGTCTCGTTGATGGACGCCCCGTTCAGCCGGGCCAGAATGCGGATCGCGTTGATATTCGACAGCTTGCCCTGGCTGGGCCCCATCCCGACGGTGGTGAACCGTTTCATCAGCTCGATGTTGTCGTAACCTTCCTGGTGCGCGTTGATGAAGTCCGTCAGGTGCAGGTCTTCGTCAAAGTCGACGAAGTTCTTTTTCCCTTCGTGCGGGAGAATGGGATACGGATGGCTCGGCGGCGCACCTCGATGCCCGGGAATATCGGGCACGTCGCCCTCGTACTGCCCCAAACGGGCCGCAGCCGCCAGACCGGCCCGGCGTCCATCGTTAATCTGATCGTGCAGATCGAACACGCCATTCACACGTCCCGCTGCCATGATTCCCTCGGGGAGTTGCTGCGGCCTGAGTTGCCCAATTCGCTCGGAATAGGCGAATCGCCCGCCCGCCTGAGAGATCAGTCCGCCGTTGGGAGCCCAACCGACGCTCACGACAATGCCGTCGCAATCGACCTGCTGGACCGAATCGGTCCGTGGATTGCCGTCGCGATCCAACGGGCAGATCACCGCACCCCGAACCCGCTTGTTTCCGCGTGTGGGGACCGCTTCGTAGACGGCGTATCCCCGATGAACGGCGATTCCGGCATCGGCGGCTTGCTGCGCCACGGCCGTGGGCTCGCCGTCCTGACGCAGGTCGGCAATGGCCGCCACAACGACCCCGGCGGCGTGCAGGTCGAGAGCCACGCGATATCCGTCGCTGTTGGCCGCCAGTACCACCGCCCGGTCGAACGGCTTCACCGCATACAGGTGCATCAGGCGCTGAGCGGCCGATCCCAGCATCACACCGGGAAGGTCGTTGTTCTGAAACACAGCCGGCTGCTCGAAACAACCGGCTGCAACAAGCGTCGCTTTCGCCCGCAGCTTGGTGAGACGGCAGTCGTCGGCCAACGCAACCCAGTGGTCGGCGTACCACCCGGCCGCCTGTGTCCCGCAACGAAGTTCAATGTTGTCGAGTTGGTCCACTCGCTCCAACAGGCCGTTGAGCGTGTGAGAGACGTCAGGATGCTCAGCTCCCTGCCAGGCAAGACTGCCGCCCGGCCGCGGTTGTTCATCGACCAACATCACCTTCAGGCCATGTTCGGCAGCCGCGATCGCCCCGGACAACCCCGCCGGTCCGGCCCCCACGACCAGCAGATCGCCGAACGCATAGTCCTTCGGCGACGGATCAGACACAGCGGCGGAATCGATCCGTCCCAGACCGGCGGCTTTGCGCATCTGCTTCTCATAAAACGGAAACAGCAGCCGCGGCGTGTGAAAGGCCTTATAATAGAATCCCACCGGCAGAAAGCGGCTGAACCGGCCCATGACCTGCAACCAATCCTTGTCAACGCCTCCAACGGTGTTGACGGCATGCAAGTCGAGCCCCGGTGCAATCGCCGTCAGATCGCCACGCAGGTTGGTCCGCAGGCCGTCCTCCAACATCACGTTGGCATCGTGGCCGGCAAGGCTGTACAGACCGCGCGGACGATGATATTTAAAGCTCCGCCCCATCAGCCGCACATCATTCGCCCACAGCGCACTCGTGACCACATCGCCTTCAAAGCCGCGATAGGCCGCGCCTTCGAACCGAAACTCAACGGGCCGGCTGCGATCGATCCATTCGCCCCCGCGCGGCGGCAGTCGCCTATCCATCGGCCGGCTCCGCACCGTAGAGATAGGTCCGCACAAACCGGTCTGTGCAGTTGTCCCGCTCAGCGATGAACCACGTCCCGCTCGGCACGTGATACCACCACTCGCACTTCACGCCCGGCTCACCGCAGCGATGAAAGACGTAATCCGCCCATTGCTCGTCGGTCACGTTTTCCGGATTGGGCATCGGTCGCACCTCGCCCCCGAAATGAAATTCCTGAAGCGGCCGCGGCCCGTTAATAGGACATTCGATGATCTTCATACTTTTCTGGCTTGCGATGTTAAGAGGTAGTTTCAAAACCCTCTGATTCGTGAACAGAGTGGCAAGCAAGTTGCAGACCGTGTGGGTGAAAGGAGATCACTCACATGATCATGACCCTGAGGCACTGGCCGCCACGCCGGCGGTCGAATGGCACAGGGTCCAGGACGGTCCCGCCTCCGTTTCTCTCGGATGCCCAATGGCATGTGATCGCCGATTTGCTGGCCGATCCGCCTCCGTCACCCAACGGGGGACGTCCCCGCGTCCCGCCGCGGCCTTGCCGGGAGGGCGTCCTGTGGGTGCTCACCAGCGGTGCCCGTTGGCAAGCCCGCTTCCCATGCAAGAAAGGGCCAACGCAATACCCCAGTCCTTGGACATGTTGGCGACGGCTTCGCGACTGGTCCGACGAGGGACGTTTCCTCAAGGCCTGGTCACGCCTGCTCGGCAAACTCGATCGCTTCCGGGGCATCAACTGGGAAGAAGCGATTGGCGACGGCTCGTTTGCACGAGCAACGGTGTTGCGTTGATGGGGGGCGCGGAGGTGGGCCACGGCCGCAAGGGCCAAGGGACAACCATTCTGCTGATGATCGACGGCGAGGGCACGCCGCTGTCCGCATTCACCACGGCCGCCAACATCAGCGAAGTGCGCGCCATTGAAACACTCGTCGACGAACGGGTCACCAAGAAAAAACCGAAGCGATTGATGGACGACAAAGCGGCCGATGCCGACTGGCTTCGCGACTCGCTTGATGTGCGCGGAGTGGCACTCATCTGCCCGCATCGCCAGAACCGCGTCAAGCCCGCCGCACAGGATGGCCGCGCCCTGCGACGCGACCGGCGTCGCTTCAAAGGGGAACGCACAATTAGCTGGCTGCACAACTTTCGCCGTCTCATCGTCCGCTGGGAATACTATCCCGAACTGTTCGAAAGCTTCGTTCACCTCGCCTGCCTGTCCACCATCCTCAAGGGGTTTTAAAACTACCTCCTGTAGATTCGAAAAAAGCAGATAATCCCCAAACTCTCCCTCGCAGCAAATCAATTGCCCGCGCCGAGTTTTCACCCAATCGGCAAGAACAGAGTAATCCATTTGTGAGCTTCCGTAGGCGTAGCCGTCACCGGGCGAGTTTTTATAGGGCGGATCAATGAACCAAGTTGCCTCAACATCGGGAGCCTCTCGGTAATCTCCAACAATTAACGTCCAATGCTTTACCTTGCGAATACTTGCGGCCATTACGCGTTTGCTGATCTCCCAATTCCGTTCTAAGATCGGAGTCACTTTGATCGTCCGGTATTTGAACGCCATTTTTGTTGCAGCTTGGACAATGTGAGGGAATTCAGAAATCGTCTCCCCGACCTTTAAGTCAGAAAGTGCGAGTATTTGCTGCTCGGTTGTCTCATGAGGTCCTTTCAAAACCTCTTGAGGATAGTGAACAAGCAGCCCAGCTGGACGAATTTGAGAAACAAGTCCTCGTGATGTTCGTAGCGCACAGTCAGTCGTCGGCCGTTCTGAAGCCAGCTGATGCTGCGCTCCACGCGATAGCGGCGCTTGTAACGCCGCAAGGGGCGGCCGTCCTGCGTTTTCGGCCGCTGGCGGTTCTTGCGGTGCGGCGTGATCAGTTCAATGCACCGCGCCTTGAGCCGCTGACGCAGCGGGTCGCTGTCGGCGGCGCGATCGTCGAGCAACCGCTTGGGCTTGTTGCGGGTCGTCCGCTGTTTGATCAGCGGTTCGATCAGATTGACTTCCGCTTGGTTGGCACTGGCGATGGTCGCAGCGAGCGGCGTGCCTTCGCCATCGACCATCAGCATGATCCGGGTGCCTTTGCCTTTCTTGGTGTAGCCGACCTCGGCGCCCCTTTTTTTGCGGGAGCAAACGTCCCGTCGCCGATCGTTTCCTCCCAGTTGAGGCCGCGAAAACGATCGAGCTGGCCCAGCAGTTTTCGCCAGACCTTGAGGAACACGCCGGAGCGGGTCCATTCGTCCAAGCGCCGCCAGCACGTTGCCGGAGAGGGATACCGTTCTGGCCCTTTCTTTCGTGTGAAGAGGGTCTCCCATCGAGCACCCGTCGAGAGCACCCATAAGACACCCTCCCGACAAGGCCGCGGCGGAATCCGCGGGCGCCCCCCCTTGCGGGTCATCGGCGGATGCGGGAACAAATCGGCGATCGTTAACCATTGTTCGTCGTTGAGATACGGCTTGGGGACCGTCCTGGACCCTGTTCGATTGCGACCGCGAGGCGGCCACTTGAGCAGGGTGATGAGCATGTCGATGCCTCCTTTCAACGGCATCGGTATGCAATTCGCTTGCCAAACTGTTCACTAAACTTAGATGCTTTGAAAGCACCTCTTCAATCAACCAACGCCAGATTTCCGCGACGCGTTCATCACGTTCGACAAGAGTAACGTCACGTTTCCAGTTCTCCGCATAGAGTGCGTATGCGGCGGCACCAGCAATAGGTTCGACAATGCGATCGAACTGTGGCCGTGGATAGTGTCGAGCAATCTGCTTTTTGCGTCCGTAATAGTAAAAGATGGCTTCCCCCCCCCAACCTGCTAACGTCTTTGCTGCAAAGGAGTGAATACTATCGTATTCACTGGAGCCTGTCAAGCGTCCGGTGATATTTTTTTCGGGGCAGGTTCCCATGCAGGCGAACTACTGTTTATCCGGATCTGGAAAAAACCGTCGGCTCCAGATAACGTTACGCAGGGATAGGGGGAAGCTGAGACTGGATCACACCTTGCGGATGAAATGCTCTGCATAACTGCGAACTTCCTGGCCATTCAGCACATGGAACGT
Organism: Planctomycetaceae bacterium; assembly: GCA_029259845.1. GTDB lineage: Bacteria > Planctomycetota > Planctomycetia > Planctomycetales > Planctomycetaceae > JAHBXU01. Next base: position 14,576 of record JAJDEI010000013.1, read on the forward strand.
CCGCAGTTGGCCGACGGTTTCCTGCGAGAAGTGGGCGAGGGGGACGTGGACGAGCCGTTTGTGGAAGCGTTTGGCGAGCCGACGCCACGCGGCTCCGGGCGGGGCGTCGGAGAGGAGAGCGATGTGCCGTTCCTGGGCGTGGTGGCAGGCGGCGATCAGAAGCCGCTCTTCCAGGGTGTCGGCAACGTCGAACTGGGGATCCCGCCAGATGTCGACGACCGGCCGCGGGGGGAACAGAAACATGGCCCCGCCGTAGGTCGCTGCGGCGATACCCGGCCCGACGAAATCGTCATGGAAGTCCGTGGCGAACAGGCTGAGCGTCGATTCGTCGTGATGCTCCGCGTGCCAAGTGATCCGCCAGGGGTAATCGCGGGGGTCGGCGGGCGAGTCGAACAGCATGACCACACAGTCGAGCTTGCCGCGCGAGGGAGGGATGACCTTCACGTACAGATCGCCCGTGTGCCAGTTGCGGAGCGTCTCGCGGATGTCGAGACCGTCCTTGAGGGACGTGGTGAATTTTTCGCTATTGGCCAGGTCCTGTCCCATGATGCCCAGGGCGCGGTCCATGACATGGGTGCGGAAGCGTTCAATCTTGTCGTCTTCGGGCGGCCAACTGCACTGGGCGAACGGGTTCCACTCGATGCGGTACTTGTCGCGGTCCGGCTGGGGCGGGCGGCGGGACAGTTGCAGGTTGGACCACGTGACCGGCGGACCGGGCAGGCGGCTGTTCATCGTCACGACGTCGCCGCCGGGCAGTTGGGCCTGGGCGATCCCCATCGAGAGTTCGGGAAACGGCAGCCGCCCGGTGGCGGGGTATTCGCGGACCAGCTCGGCCAGATGGACGGCGAAGGGATCGCCGGCCAGTTGCTGCGCCGCGACGACCAATGTGTAGAAGTCGGGCGTGAGCCGCCGATGGATGAGCGACAGGTTGCGGATGTATTTGAGACACGTCCGCAGCAAGTGCGGCGTGATCGTCCGCGCCCGGTTGCCCAAGTCGGCCCGGTAGCGGTCCCGCGTGGTGAGCAGCAGTTGTTTGACGCCGTCGATCGACAGGTTCTCGTCGTCGTCCAGTTGGGCCCGCGCGGTCTCGTACAGTCCGGTGATGTAAGGGAGTTCGCCGAGGACAAACAGGAACGTCTTGTCGGAGACCGCATACAGTTCGGTTTCCTCGACGATGTCGTCTGAAACCGGAGAGCCGAGAGCGGAGGGCGGAGAGCGGAGGTTTTGGTCAGTTGACGCAACTGCTCTCGGCTCTCCGCTCTCGGCTCTCCGCGCGTACGCATCTTTCACCCACGGCCAGTCGGTGATGGAGCAGACGAACAGGATGCGGTCGAAGCGGCATTCGAGGCCGCGCAGGCGATGGGCCATTGTGGCGATGCGATCGCGGAGCTGGCCGGTCGGCGGAGGAAGCGCGGGCAGCACACCGGCGGCGAACTTCTCCAGCGGCAAGTGTTTGAGGGCATACGGATCCGGCAGCACCGATCCGTGGGACTGGAAGCGGTCGGTTTCGAGATCGACAAACGCCCGCGGCAGTCGTTCCTGCAGGGCGATCCGCAGGGCGGCGATCACCGGTTGGCAGGGGTCGATCGGGACGTAACTGAACGTCCGCCGGTCGGCATCGTCGTCCTCTCCCGCCGCCTCAGAGTCGGGCGTCCACGATGTGGTATCGAATGACGCGGTGTCGAACGACTTCGTCTCCTCTTGGAGCACGGCTGTCACCGACGGCAGAAAGGCGATGGCCCGTTCGACATCCTCCTGGAACGACCCCGGCAGCGGGACCGCCAGGCAGTCGAAGTCCTCACTCAACATGACCCGCCGCACCTCGACCGCAAAGTCGCCACTGCCGTGGATCACCGGCAGAACGCTGATGCGCGGGCTGAGGTGGAGGAAGGGATGGGGCATGCGCAGGGGCCGGGGATCAGGGGTCAGGGATCGGAAGAACGACGTCTGTTTTGGGCTTGCCGTTTCGCGGCGTCGGATTGTGGGATTGGTGGCTGTGGGATTGGTGGCTGAGGGGTTGGTGGTTGAGGGGTTGTGCGAATCCGCAAGCGATGGCCGACCGTCGCTACTCACTCGAAGGCGCGGATGATGCTGGCATTGTCGTCGTCGCCCAAGCCCTGGTCAACGAGGGCCTGCAGGGCGTCCGCGTGCCATTGGGAGAGCGGGGTCTTGGCGTGGTTCTGTTCGGCGGCGGCGAGGATCAGGCGGACATCTTTGAGGTGCTGCTTGAGGCGGGCTTGGGGGGTGAAGTCGCCGGATAGCATCTTTTCGCCTTTGGTGTCCATGACCGTGGAGAAGGCGGGGGATTCGCGAAGCACGTCGAGTGCTGCGCGGGGGTCGACGCCGCATGCCTTTGCGAACAAGAGGCCTTCGGCGAGCACGGCTCGGTTCAGTCCAAGCACCAGGTTGACGACCAGTTTCATCCGCGCCCCGCTGCCGCAGGGTCCGACGTGCATCGTTCTGGGACTGATCGCGTCGAGAACGTCCTGACACGCGGCAAGGTGTGCCTCGTCGCCGCCGACCATGACGAGCGCCTCGCCGCGCCGTGCCTGTTCGCTCGACCCGGCGACGGTCGCATCAACGTAGCCCCTGCCCTGCCGTGCGAGATCGTCACCCAACGAGATCATCTCCGCGGGCTCGCCGGTCGTGGTGTCGATGATGATCGCCCCCTCTGCGAGGAGCGGTTGCATCTCCTGAATCACACTCGATGACACAGACGAGTCGGGTAACGAGAGCACGATGCGAGAACACGGGAGTGCGACGTCTCTGACAGCGTTCGCGACTTTGCCTCCTCGCGCGGCCAACTCCTCCCGGCGTCCGGCGTTCGTGTCGAATCCGACCACCGTGAATCCGGACGTCAGTAGCCGCTCCGACAGGGCGCTGCCCAGCAGGCCCAGGCCGATCAAACCGACCGGTGCGTTCGATGACATTCGTGGTTGTCTCCGTTAGCCGCGAGGCAACGCCGGGCGCCGCGCTGTCGTGGTCTTGCCAAACATGCGTAGCGGATCACGCGTCCGGGTTGGGAGCGTGCATCATTTCTCGCCATTCGTTCGGAAAATGCGTCGCTGGTTGCGCTTGGCGTTGCCTCGCGGCTAAGAATGGCCGATTGGACGCAATGACCCGGTCAGCGTTCGTCGCGGTCGAGCCACTTGCGGGTTTCCGGCTGGTGAGCGGCTTGCAGGAGGCCGAGCAGTTCGGTGGTGTCGTTTGAGATCTGGAGCAGGCGGCGGTGCTGGGGGCGGAGGAAGCGGTCGTCGACGGCGCGGTCGAACATGGCAATCAGCGGGTCAAAGTAACCGGCGACATTCAGCAGCCCGCATGGTTTGGAATGGATGCCGAGCTGGACCCAGGTGAGCGTTTCGCAGAGTTCCTCGAAGGTGCCGAACCCGCCCGGCAGAGCGATGAAAGCGTCGGACAGGTCGGCCATCAGGGCTTTGCGTTCGTGCATGGAATGGACGATCCGCAGGTCGGTGACGCCGTTGTGGGCCAGTTCGCGGGCGACGAGTGCTTCGGGGATTACGCCGATGACCTCGCCGCCGGCTGCGAGAGCTGCGTCGGCGAGGACCCCCATCAGGCCGATGTTGCCGGCTCCGTAGACGGTTCGCAGTCCACGATCGGCCAGCAGCCGGCCGAGATCGCGGGCCGCTTGCGCGTACTCATCCCGCGACCCGACGCTCGACCCGCAAAAAACGCAGACCGACTTCACGAGGCGGCCTCCGCGGGCACGGCCCAGTGCCCATCGCGGTAGGTCCGCTTGAGGAGTGCGTTCGCCTGTTCGTCGTGCGGACACTGCTCGGTGTTTGGGTCGAATTCGAACGAGCGGTTGAGCCGCGTGGCGATGTTTGCCAGATGGGGCAACGAGGCCGAGAGATGGGCGGTCTCCGCGTCGGCCCGCAATTCGGCCTGACCACGAATGGCGTCCAGCAGGTTCCGTTGCTGATCGGCGACGCTCCCTCCCAGCGAGCCGGCGACCTTCTTGTCCATTTTCTGGTTACGACCGGCGAACAGTTGGAACTTGCCGCGTTTACTGAGGAACATTCGGCCGTCGGTGCCGAGAAACTCGACGCCGTTGTCAACGTTCTCCGGATAGTTGGTCGACCAGAGCCGCATCTCGAAGATGAGCTGCTTCTGCTGGCCGACTCCACCGTCTCCCGGGTACTCGAACACGGATGTGATCGTGTCGGGGAACTGCTGGTCGTCGTCGTGGACATATTTGCCACCAAAGCTGGAAACTCGTGACGGCTGCGTGTCGACGCCCAGCCCCCAGCGGGCGACGTCGATTTCGTGCACGCCGTCGTTGCCAGCATCGCCGGTGCCGAAGTCGTACCACCAATGCCAGGTGTAATGGTGCCGGTTCTTCTGGAAGGGGACCATCGGGGCGGGGCCAACCCAAGTGTCGTAGTCGAATCCGGCGGGCGGGTCGCTGGGCTGCATCTTGCCGATCGGTCCGCGGAACTGCACGTCCCAGGCGCGGGCCACGACTACGTCGCCGATAACGCCTTCGCGGAGCATTTGAAACGCCTCCCGGTGGCCGGCGCTGCTGCGCGTTTGTGTACCGTGCTGAACGGAGAGACCGGTCCGCCGTTGGGCGTCGACGAGCATGCGGCCCTCGCGGAGGTTGTGGGAGCACGGTTTCTCGACATACACATGCTTGCCGGCTTCCAGGGCGAGCAGTGCGGCGGGCGTGTGCCAGTGATCCGGGGTGGCGATCGAGACAGCGTTGATCGAGCGGTCGTCCAGAATTCGCCGCAGGTCGCTGATCGGCTTCGCTGCGGGGGCGATTCCGGTCGCTTCGGCCAGTCGCTTCTCGTCGACGTCGCAGATGTAGGCCAGTTCGACGTCGTCGTGCGTCAGCCAGCTGCGGACATGGGCCTTCCCCTGCCCTCCCAGGCCGATCACTCCGACCCGGAAACGTTCGTTGGCCCCTGCCGCGCGCGCGGGTGCTGTTTCGCTGAGAAGCGTCGTTCCGGCGGCGACGGCGGAGGTTTTGAGAAACTCACGGCGTGGCTTATCGAATTCAGCGGGGCGCGGTGGTTCGTGGGACATGCCGTTCCTCCGGAGAGAGCCATGGTGATGGGGTCACGAGATGTGATCGCGACGGGTTCCGATCTCCAAATGGTGCCGCGACGTTGCCGCCCTGTCAATTCGACGGCGTTTTCTCGCCTGACAGAGGAGGCCATGAGGCCGTGTTGACGGTCAAGAAATGGGCCGTATCGTTTCAGCAGCAAACGTCACTTCACGAAAACCGGGCGGTGTCTTCGGATTTCCCCGGATGCGGACTTTCCACGGAGTAGCGAAACTGTAAGAATACGGACGGTCGTGTTGGCAGACGTGATCGCTTGCCGTTGCAGCAACGCGTTGTCAGCTGGGGCGGTCGGTGAAAGTGATCAAGCCATCAAAAGCCGACCTCTCCCCTTTCGAGGGCTGCGGTCGTAAGCGGGTGTATCAAAACCATGGCAGACGGGTCCGTCGAGTTCGACCTCAGGCGGTTGTTGTCGGAAACTCACGTCAGCGAGCTCACGCTGACCGTGGTGCCGCACCTCTCCCCCGACCAGTCTCTGGAAGATGCCGCCGCCGCCATGCGCGAAGTGAGCCATGGGAGTGCGCTCATTTCTGCCGACAATCGATTGGTCGGCATCATCACGGAGCGCGATCTGCTGGGACTGCTGGCAGCGGGCACGGACTTCTGTTCCTCGTTGCGGGAGTGGATGACCGCCGATCCTCAGACGATTTCGACGAATGATACGTTGCTCGATGCCGTCCGATTGATGGATCAGGGCGGATATCGGCGGGTGCCTGTCCTCAATGGGGGCCAGGAGCCGGCCGGTCTTGTCGACGTCAAAACGGTGATGAACTTCGTCGTTGACCATGTTCCCAACACCGTCTACAACCAAGCCTCTCACGAATTGCTGACGGCGAAACGTGCAGAAGGTGCATGAGATTTCCCAAGTGATGGACACCGCCTTCCTCCGGCCCGTTTGCCGCCGCTCTTGTGCCTCGCTCCCTGGCCGCTGCTGCGACCGATGTCCTGGCCACGCTTTTTTCACCGACGTTTTCTTCACCGACGTTTATTCCACAGATGCTCTGAACAAACTCATCGGTGGATCAACACCGAGGAGAGCTTAACCCTCCATGTCGACTGCAACTGAAACCGAAGGCCAAGCCAAGGACCTGCAAGAGCTGGAGTCCGTTGTTATCCGTTTCTGCGGGGACAGCGGCGACGGCATGCAGCTCGCAGGGACCCAATTCACCAATGTCTCCGCCGCGTTCGGGAACGACGTGAGCACGCTTCCCGACTTTCCCGCGGAGATTCGCGCCCCGGCCGGATCACTGGCGGGCGTGAGCGGGTTTCAACTTTGCTTCTCCAGCAGCGATATCTATACCCCCGGCGATGAGGTGGACACCCTTGTTGCCATGAATCCGGCGGCTCTGAAAACGAACGTCAAGGATCTCAAGCGGGGGGGGACGCTGATTGTCAACGACGATGCGTTTGACAAGAGTAATCTTCAAAAGGCTCACTACGACGACAATCCCCTGGACGTCGGCGACTCCCTGGCAGGCTACCATCTCCACCGGGTGCCGATGACGCGGCTGACGCGAGACGCCGTCGAAGGACTGGGGTTATCTCAGCGGGAAGCCGACCGTTGCAAAAACTTCTTCGCCCTGGGGTTGGTCTACTGGCTGTACGACCGGGACCCCAAGCCGACGGAGGAATGGATTCAGACGAAGTTTTCCAAACACCCCTCGATCGCTGAGGCCAACCTGCGGGCGCTCAAGGCGGGACAGAACTACGGAGATGCGACCGAGTCGTTCGCCGTGCATTACAAAGTGGCTCCGGCTGACTTGCCGCCGGGGATGTACCGGAAGATCACTGGCAACGAGGCAGTCGCCTTTGGGCTGGTCACAGCCGCCAAGTTGGCTAAGCAGGAGCTGTTTTACGGGGGATATCCCATCACCCCGGCCAGCGATATCCTGCACGAGCTGTCGAAGCTCAAGCATTTCGGTGTGCGGACGTTTCAGGCGGAAGACGAGATCGCTGCCATTACGTCGGTCATCGGGGCCGCATTCGGCGGGGCGCTGGCGGTGACGGCCAGCAGCGGGCCGGGGATTGCGCTCAAAGGGGAAGGCATCGGCCTGGCGGTGATGACGGAACTGCCCTTGGTGATCGTCAACGTCCAGCGGGGCGGGCCGAGTACCGGACTGCCGACGAAGACCGAACAATCCGACCTGTTCCTGTCTTATTTTGGCCGAAACGGCGATTGTCCGCTCCCTTTGCTCGCCGCGCAGTCGCCGGGTGATTGTTTCGAGATGGCCCAGGAGGCGATGCGAATCGCTGTCGAACACATGACGCCGGTCTTCCTGCTGACCGATGGTTACATCGCCAATGGTGCTGAACCTTGGCCGATTCCCAATCTGGCCGACCTGAAGCCGATTCAAGTGACCCATCCCACGGAACCGAATGGCAACGGAGATGGCTATTTGCCCTACCTCCGGGACGAACGGCTGGTCCGGCCGTGGGCCGTTCCCGGTACGCCGGGGCTGGAGCATCGGTTGGGCGGAATCGAGAAGTCGGATGGCACGGGGAATGTGGATTACGATCCCCAGAATCACCAACACATGGTCGAGACCCGCCAGCGGAAAATTGACTTGATTGCCGATGACATTCCCGAGCAGGAAGTTTTTGGTCCGGACCAAGGGGAGCTGCTCGTCGTGAGTTGGGGCGGCCCTTTCGGGGCGGTTCGCACGGCTGTCGACCATTGCCTCAAGGAGGGCAAGTCGGTCGCCCATTGCCACCTGCGCTACATCAACCCGTTCCCCAGAAATCTGGGCGACCTGCTGGGCCGTTACCGAAAGGTGCTCGTGCCGGAACTGAACATGGGGCAGTTGCGGATGATTCTGCGGGGCAAGTACCTCGTCGATGCTGTGGGCTATAATAAGATCCAGGGAAAACCGTTCCTGGTTTCGGAAGTCGTGGCCAGGATCAAGAAGATGTTGGGGCCGACGTGATTGGTGAGCGGTGAATGGTGAGGTCAACACGGCCGGGCCGCCTGGAAGCTGAATTTCAACCGCTGACAACTCGCTGATCACCGCTCAGGATTTCACCGACTCACGATTCACCACTGAGAAGCACCGACTCACAATCCGCCACGGACCAACCACCACTGCCAGCCATGCCCGATGCCATGTCCACATCCGATGTAGAACTTCCCGTGCTGACTCCCAAGGACTTCGCCAGCGACCAGGAGATTCGCTGGTGTCCGCGGTGCGGGGATTACTCGATTCTCGCCCAGATGAAGAAGATTCTGCCCACATTGGGCATCCCTCGGGAAAAGATCGTCTTTATCTCGGGGATCGGCTGCTCCAGCCGGTTTCCGTACTACATGAACACCTACGGGTTTCACACCATTCACGGTCGAGCCCCGGCTGTCGCCACCGGGTTAAAGGTGGCGCGGCCGGATTTGCAGGTCTGGGTTGTCACCGGCGACGGTGACGGCCTGTCGATCGGCGGCAATCATCTGATGCACGCGATCCGGCGGAACGTTGATCTCAAGATTATCATGTTCAATAACCAGATCTACGGGCTGACGAAAGGCCAGTACTCGCCAACGAGCCCGCTCGGCAAGCGGACCAAGAGTTCGCCGTACGGTTCGCTCGACTATCCATTGAGTCCGCTTTCTGTCGCCATCGGGTCGGACGCAACGTTTGTGGCCCGCAGTGTCGATGTGGACATCAAGCATCTGACGATGGTGCTTGAACGGGCGGCCGCCCACAAAGGAACGGCCTTCGTCGAGGTCTATCAGGACTGCAACGTCTTCAACTCCGGAGCCTTTGAGTTCGCCTCGAAGAAGAACGAAAAGGTGAACAACTGCATCTACCTCGAAGACGGCAAACCGTTGGTCTTTGGTGCCAATCTCGACAAGGGAGTTCGTCTCAACGGCAAAGGCGAAGCGGAAGTTGTCAGCCTCAATGGAGTCAAGCAGGACGACCTGCTGTTCCACAATGAGGCTGCCAAGGAACCGGCGCACGCTTTCAAACTGGCCCGCATGCGCTGGCCGGAGATGCCCGAAGCAATGGGCGTATTCCGCTGTATTCAGAAGAAAAGCTACGACCAGGAAGTCGACGAACAGGTCGAAGAGACAATCGCCAAGTACGGCGAAGGCGATCTCGAGGCTCTGTTCAATAGCGGCGACACCTGGGAAGTGACCTAGAGATTGCAAATCGCAGAATACGAATCGCAATTTGCAGATTGAAGGAAGCCAAGCGGACACTGGGGCGTGTCGTCCACATGACCAAATGGCCTCGTTGCCGAACTCCGTTTGGGGACGCACTTCTACGAAGCTCCGTTTCGCGGACGGCAACGCAGAGCTTTGCAGGACGTGTGTTCCCAAGCCGGAGCTTCGGAACAGGTCAAATGTGCAATTCCTAATTCGCAATGAAGCCTTCACGATGAACTGTCCTCACTGCGGCCACGACAATATTGAAGGGATCGACGCCTGCGAGGAATGCGGGCAGTCGCTGACCGGCATGCACGAAGCGGGCAGTCCGCTCGAACGGTCGATCACAGAGCATGCGGTTCAGGTGCTCGCTCCGAAGCGGCCGGTGACGGTGTCGGCAGCCGTTTCCGTCCAGGATGCGGTCAACGAACTCGTGCGGCATCGGATCGGCTGCCTGCTGGTCGAAGACGAAGGAACAATCACCGGTATCTTCACCGAACGGGACGTGCTCAACCGGGTGCTGCCCGATCGGGCGGCTCTCGAAAAACCGGTCTCCGAATACATGACCGCTTCCCCGGAGATGGTCAGCCGCACCGATTCGATCGCCTACGCCATGCACGCCATGTCCGTCGGCGGCTATCGGCACCTGCCGGTGTCAGGCTCCGATGGCGAACCGACCGGGATCATTTCCGCCCGCGATCTGCTGCGGTTTCTCTCGGTCCGCTTCGCCGATATCCGCGACCAATCGTGAACCGGGTGCTGCCAATGGCTCGGCCTGCCCTGCCGGTGCTCGTCGTCGGACCGTCCAGTGCCCTGCTGTTCGCTGATGTTCTTGCGACCGTCCGCGGTGCTTGCCCGGGCGTTCAGCTTCACGAGATTGGCAGTCTTGCGGGGATCGAGAAGACACCGTTCGCTGAATTTGTGATCGTGCTGCAACTGTGGCCCGACGAATACTCACCAGCGGAGGTGCTGCGACTGATCGGGGCCGTTCCCCTGGCCCGGTTGCTGGTCTGCTATGGCCCGTGGTGTGATTCGGACGAACGAACTCGCGGGATTTGGCCGTTGGGGAGCCGCGTTCCGCTCGCCGTTGCCCCCTCCCGTCTGCGACAAGAGTTGCAACAACCGCGGGACATCTCCCCGCCACTTCCGCTGACAGCAAACCGGAACGAGACGTACTCTCGAATTCCGTGTCACCGCCCACAGGCGGAGAGTGAGTCTCTTTCGATTGCCATGAGCGGTTGCGGGCCGGTGCTGTCCGGCTGGCTGCAGGACGTGCTCATGGCAGACGGGCACTCGATTGTCGAGGTGGGCACGCCATCGGCTGACCTGCTGCTGTGGGATGCGGATCCCTGGGGAGCCGCGTCCCGGCGGGAACTCGCCGAGCTGCGGGCGGCGTCCCGAGGGGCGGGTGTGGTGGCCCTGTGCGGATTCCCGCGTCCCCATCAAGTTCGCGAGCTGCACTCCGCCGGTGTCGCTGCGGTCGTCCTGAAATCGTCCGGCAACGGTGCGCTCATGGAATGTCTGGAATGCGTCGCCGCCCAGCGGCATGTTGTCCCGCTGGCGTCCGTTTCCACAAACCGTGCACGAAGAACCGGCTGACCGGTTCCAGGATTCCCATGCGACCACCGGCAAACAATTCGATCGGGTTTGTTCTTGCGGCGGTGCTGGTTGTCGTGGGGTGTGACCGGCCCGCTCCTGCACCGCAGGTCCCGGAAGCCTCTGACCGCGCGGCAGCGGAGCGCAGTTGGGCGGAGCAGGTGTCGGCCGTCCGGCAGGGACGGAGTTCGGAAATCCGGATATCGGCCCGGCCGGTGCAGGCCGAACAGTGGAGCGAGCTGTCCGACGGATGTGAGAGTCTGGCGGTGCTCGACGTTGAGACGCTGGAGGCTCCGGAGGCATCCCTGTCGCTGCTTTCGGAGCTGGGACAGCTCCGCCAACTGCGGATCGGTTCGCCGGTCGGCGACATCGGACTGCACGCGATCGCGCGCGCCGGCTCCCTGCAAGTGCTCAACCTCCCGCAGGGAGACTTTACCGATGACGGTCTCGGAGAACTGGCCGCCCTGCCCCGCCTGGAACTGCTGCGGTTTCACAGCCCGCATGTCACCGACGCCGGCATGCAGCACATTGCTCAGATGCCCGCCTTGCGGTTCCTGCATTTGATTGGCGTGCCGATTACTGATGCCGGTTTGATGCCGCTGCACGGATTGGGCAGTCTCGAATCGTTTTATCTTGATGGCGGGGCGTGCACGGACGACGGATTGTCCCGGCTGCTGCGGGAGCTTCCGGACTTGCATTTCCATCACGACCAACTCCACCTTCCCGACGACCCGCGCGCCCATTCCCATGAGGATGCCGCAGCGGGCGAGTGAGCATGGCCGGGGCAATGCGCCGATCCGGTTTCGGTCACAAATGGGAGACGGGTGAGTTTCGTCGCAGCGGTCTGGCAGAGTATGATCCGCATCCCGAATTCTGCCATTTGCGAGCAAGCACGATGAAAATCGCCGGAGTCCAGATGGACGTCGCCTTGGGGGACGTTGACGGGAACCTCAGCAGAATCACCACCCTTCTTCGGGAGACAGCCGATGCCGGGGCCGCGCTGACGATTTTCCCGGAATGTGCGGTGACGGGATACTGCTTCGACTCTGTCGAACAATCGCAGGAACTGGCTCAACGAATCCCCGGTCCCGTCACCGACCGTGTGACTGCGGCTTGCGCGACGCTGCAATGCCACTGCATCTTCGGCATGCTGGAAGCGGATGAGGAGCGGGTGTTCAACGCGGCCGTGCTTATCGGGCCGAGTGGTGTCATCGGCTCTTACCGGAAGGTCCACCTCCCCTACCTGGGTGTCGACAGGCACACCACGCCCGGTGACCGCCCCTTTGCCGTCCACGAAGCGGGCGGCGTCCGGATTGGAATGAATATCTGCTATGACCTCGCCTTCCCGGAAGCGGCCCGTTGTCTCGCTTTGCAGGGAGCCGATCTCATCGCGTTGCCCACCAATTGGCCCCCCGGAGCCGAGTGCATGGCAGCGAACAGCATCGCGTGCCGCGCGATGGAAAACGGAGTGTATTACGCCGCCGTGAACCGTGTGGGTGTCGAAGCGGGATTCTCGTTCATTGGCCGCAGTCGCATTTGTGCGCCCGACGGCACGGTTCTCGCTGCCGCCGACAGCACGGACGAGGAAGTGCTCTACGCAGACATTGACGTGACCCGGTCCCGCCGCAAGCACGTTGTTCGTGTTGAAGACAAGCATGAAATCGACCGGTTTGCTGATCGCCGTCCCGAAATGTACGGAACGGTGACGGAACCGCACTCTCTTGCAACACCGCGCGCTGTGCATGCACAGACCTGCAGCGCTCCCTAGCGGTCGCGGCTAAACAGTCGCGATGCCCGGCTCCTGATCCTCGATCCCCGACTCTGCCCATGGACTGGCTGATCGCACTCGTTGCTCTGACTGCGATGGAAATCGTGCTGGGAATCGACAACATCGTGTTCCTGGCGATCCTGGCCGGGAAACTCCCGGAGGAACAGCAGGCCAAGGCCCGGACGATCGGACTGGCCGCGGCTCTCGTCATGCGAATCGGGCTACTTCTGGGGATCTCATGGGTCATGGGCCTCACGCGGCCTTTGTTCGATCTCTCCACTGTTGGTCTTGATCCGTCCTGGTTTGGCGAACATGGCGCAGACGTGCTGCAGGTCTCCGGTCGCGATCTGATCATGCTGTTCGGCGGCCTGTTTCTGATCGGTCACAGCGTCAAGGAAGTGCACGAAAACATCGAAGGCGCAAATCGCACGGGGACAGAAGCCCCTCCGCCAGCAGGCACACAGCCGACATTCGCAGCGGTCATCACGCAGATTGCGTTGATGGATATCATCTTCTCCCTGGATTCCGTGATTACCGCCGTGGGGATGGTCGACGCCGACAAGGTTTTGGTGATGATCGTCGCAATCGTGTTGTCGATCGCAGTGATGATGCTCTCCTCCGGCCCAATCAGCCGATTCGTCTCCGCCCACCCGACGGTGAAGGTGCTCGCTCTCAGCTTCCTGATCCTGATCGGCGTCATGCTGGTCGCCGAGGGGCTCGGGACACACATCAACAAGGGCTACGTGTACTTCGCGATGGCGTTCTCGCTGATCGTCGAGCTGATCAACATGCGGACGCGCCCGGCCTGATGGCCGCGCGCAAGAAGCCCTCTCCCGCACTGCGGTCCGGCGGACTCGCGACGGCCACCTTACGGCGAGCGCCCGTTGCAGTAGGCTCGGCCATCGCGTTCGGTTTTCCCAAGTCGTTTCGGACCGTCTCGGTCGAGGAACGGCTGCGGTCGTCGCTCGCGAAACCGAGGGCGAACCTTCCTCGGGCGGCCATGGTCTTAATGCAAGGCATTCGTGACGCAGAAGGGAGGCTCAATTGCTGTGTCGTCGAACGCTGTGTCGTGGCATCGATTGACAGCCGGCAAACGACCCGCCCCTGTAGCTCAATTGGCAGAGCAACTGACTTCCTAACCCGGATAGGTCATCCGCTGATGGTCAATTCGAGTAGCGTGATGGCCTGAGATTCGGTCAATGAAGGGTGGAACAACCGCATTCCTCCACCGAATCCAGGACCGATCGCGTGACAGAGTGTCACACGCAGGCCATCAAGTTTTCACGGCTGCCGCGACGTCAGGTGGTGGCCGATTTCCAGGGCGGACGGTTAACCTCCGATGCGGGGCTGCTGTTGCTGCGGGAGGCCGATCGGCGACTGGGGCTCGTCGAGGTGATCAATGGTTGTCTGCATGATCCACGCGATCCGCGTTACGTGGTGCACGAGCAGCAGGCCCTGCTCGCGCAGCGGATATTCGCGGTCGCCGCCGGCTACGAAGACCTCCACGATCACCCGGCGCTGCGGGACGATCCGGCGCTCCCAACGGCGACCGGCCAGGCGCCGGAACCGGAGGAGCCGCGCGCCTCGACCTCGACGCTGTGCCGACTCAAACAGCGCGTCACCCGGCAGGCGCTCGTGGAGATGTCGAAGCGGTTTGTCGAGCGGTTTCTCAAGTCGTTCGAGCAGCCGCCGGTGGAGATCATCCTGGACGTCGATGCGACCGACGATCCGTCTCGCCTGATGGCGGGCAGGCGGAACACAGCACGGCCAGCCGGAGGGGCGGTTCGATCACGGCGACGATCGGCACGATTGTTTCCTGGCATTGTCCGTGTTCTGTGGGGGGCATCTGTTGTGTGCGTGGCTGCGACCGGCCAACATCGACCCGGCCAGGCACTCGGCAGCCATCGTCAAACTGCTGTCCGACCGCATCCGTCAGGAGTGGCCCGCCGTGACGATCATCGTGCGTGACGATCGTGGCCCTCTCGGAAGGGTTGTGAGTGAACGCTTTCGCCGGTTCAAGGGCATTCAATGAATCGGACGACGTTCTGAACAATCCGCCCCTGGCGGTGCCGCGGGAAGTTCCTGCGCTGGTGCGAGAATCACCGGGGGGATTACGTGCTGGGCATTGGCTGCAACAAGGTGGCTGGAGCGGCGGATCGCCCCGCTGATGGCCGAGGCCGAAGCGGCCTTCGACAAGACGGGCGAGAAACAACGGTTCTTCGGTGAAACCGAAGACCAGGCCAAGACGTGGGACCGCCCGCGACGCGTGATCATGGTCGAGCCTGTCGGCGAGCGCGCCGAACAAGGCCGAACGCCTGCGCGAAGGCCCCCACCGCCGCTTCGTGACCGCCAATCTCGATCGACCGCCGCAGTGGGTGTACGACGAATGTGACACGCTGCGGGGCGACAAGCAACCGAGCACGGCTGACACAACGTCAGCCGAGCGCAGGGCGGTCGCGAAAGACAGGTCCAGGAGCAACAATTAATGCTGTTCGCCGACCGCACCCGTTGCCACGAGTTCCTGCCGAACCCGTTCCGACTGCTGCTCTCGAGCTTCGCCGACGTCCTGCTGCACCTGTTCAGCACGCTCGCCAACAAGCTCGACCTGCGAAGCGAGCACCTGACAGAGACGGCACTCGCCCCCGCTCAGGCTGATCGGTTGCGGCTGAGCCTGGCCAAGATCGCCGCCCGCGTCTGCCTCTCGTCCCGCCGCGTGGTCTTTCACCTCTCGTCAAACTGCCCGTACCAATCGCTGTTCCGCACGGTCGCCGCCTCCCTGCTCCTGGACACCGGCTGACCCCCTCCCGTCCTGTTCATCTCCGACCCCGTCCGCCAACACTCACCGAACCCTGTGGGGGAAAGGGGGCCCCCTGCCCACCACGACCCCAGCCAACCATCCCAACCACCTTCAAAGGGCGGATGAAATATCCGGGCTAGCCC
>JAJDEI010000121.1 GCA_029259845.1 Planctomycetaceae bacterium
TGTGGACGTTCCTGCACCACCACGGCGTGGAGCCGACCAACAATGCATCCGAGCGCGCCTTGCGTCACGCGGTGATCTGGAGAAGACTGTCCTTCGGTACACAGAGTGCTGCGGGCAGCCGCTTCGTG
This sequence comes from Planctomycetaceae bacterium, assembly GCA_029259845.1. Lineage (GTDB taxonomy): Bacteria > Planctomycetota > Planctomycetia > Planctomycetales > Planctomycetaceae > JAHBXU01. Next base: position 129 of record JAJDEI010000121.1, read on the forward strand.
GAGACCTTGCTGAGCGTGATCGAAACCTGTCGCCAGCAGAACCGTAACGTCTTCACCTTCGTCACCGACGCCGTCAAAGCCCACTTCGCCAGCCAACCACCCCCCACCCTGCTATCCGGGGTGTGAACGGTTACTCCCGATCAACTTGGCCGTCAGGCGGGGCCGAAGGGCGCAAATGAAGGTTGCTCCTTTGCGTTTTTTCCAATACCGCCTAACCACCGGATGTGGACCGCGGCGATATCGTTGTTGGAATGGGCTTGTTGCCAGCGTCTTCGGCGGCGAATTGTCGAAACCATGCGTCGAGTCGTTCACGCCGCAGCAGTTTCCATTCAGTCGGTGCAGCATCAGGGTCAGTACCTCGGGCGAGATGGCTCATGCTGACTCCCCACCGAGGCCTCTTACGTTGATCGCCGTTTGACTGCTTCACGTAGTTTCCTGCGACAAGAATTCGGTCGAGCAGTTTTGGCCAGAAGTAGAACGAGACGGAACTCGATCCGGAAAGTTTTGGCTGAATTATTCGAGCCATGTGGTTTATGAGATGCTGCTGCCGCATTGCCTCCTCGGCTGGATCTCTGTCAATTTTTGCTTCACCATGTAATTCAAAGTCGAGAGAGCCAAATCGTGCGTTTCGACCCAATGCGATATCCAGCAGTCGCAACGTGAAATCCTGTTCGCCGTCGAATCCGTAAGGATTGATCAGTGCCACCCATTGTGAATGAAGGCAAAGCTTGCGAAGTAAGCCAACCTGTTCCTCGATCACCATTCTTGGTGACTCATCTGTACGAATACCGCTCCAGAACCCAGCGTCTTGTACTTCGTCCAACGAACGAATCAATCTGAACTCCTCGATCAGGCTCTGCTTCGTCTTCGCCGTCGCCACAATCCGATCGATGGGATCGACCGCGTGGGATGCGACGGCTTCTCGTCCCCAAGCAATGTCCTCGTCTGGCCAGTTCCCACAAGCGGACCGTGTAACGAGCCGTTTCTTCATGTTCATGAAGATTTGTTGGCATAGGATGCGAGCCGTCTGACCTTTGATTCCTTTTACGATTCTCTCTGCTTCGTGGTTCCAACTGCCATCGTACAAATCAGCGACGATAACCGGCCAAGCAGCCGTTTCCGGAAACATGTTGCTGCCGAGCTTTATCAGTTGCAAGATCCACGCCGCGTTGTCTTCGTGAGCATTCTCGTCGAAGATTGCCGGCGTGAAGGCAAATTCCGTGAGCATCAGCTGAACCTCTCGTAGAAATCAATCTCGAAGAAGTCATCTGGCCACGGTTGAATGAATTCGCCTTTCACATCCACGTCGATTCGCAGTTCACGCGAACTTCCATGTTCCTGCTTTAGGTAGTAGATCGCCAAGTCGTCGGTTCGCAGTTGACGTGTGGCAGCGACTTTGCCGCTTTCGGTTTCACGAATCCGCCGAAGGAGACGCAGAATCAAGTGCTCGCTGTGCGTTTCAAGAATGATGAGGTGTTTGCGATCACCGAGAGCTGCCTCGATGAACAGGTCGCCGAGTTTTGCCTGTAGTTTCGGGTGCAGGTGGAGCTCCGGTTGTTCGATTGAGAGCACACGTCCCTCATCTGCAAGTGACGTGACGACGACCGGCACGATCTGTGAGATTCCGATGCCGACGTCGTGTGGTCGCAGTTCTATCTCGGAGCCCTCTGGCAGGATGACGAGTCGCGTGTGCGTCGGCAGACGGTCGATATCGACTTTCGCACCTTCGTCTGCTTCGTCGAATGCGCGACCGGTCAGCAGCTTGACGACCAGTGGGTCGGCCATGTCGAGTTGTTTGTAATGACGACGCTCGACTAGGTAGCCTGTATCGAGCTTGTCCTCGTCACCGAGCCAATTCGAGACGGATTCCACGAACGTCTCCAAGCCATTCTGGAGGGCGTCCCACGCACCCAGGCCCGATGACCAACGGGCGGTGTCCGCGAATCGCGGCGGCTGGTAGTTTCTGGGCGGTGTTTCTCGGAGAGGGCCGAGGTAGCGAAAGTTTCTCAACTCGTCCCGGACGAGCTGACCGGGGCCGGCGACGATCTGGGTCATTGTCTCAAGCAGATAGTGCTTCCAATAGGCCACGAGATCCCAGTCCGCATACGGAAGAGCCTTGACTTCGTACTCGATGTCGAGCCAATCGTCGAAGGACGGCAGAGCGTCGTGCATGGCTAGTTCGAAGTCGAACCAACAAATGTCAGGATCAGGATCGCGTAAACTCTCTGTGAGTCCCGGAACAAGCTTTGCCTCGTATGTCTGTTGTAACAATCCGTGCAAGGCAGACGGGGCGAAGTCATCCTGGTCGATTGGATCATGGATTTGCAATTCTTCATAAGAAGAGCTGAGTTCTGCCAGCGACCGGTGATAGGGGTTGACGGTGAGTTCGCACGTGCGCCGACCGGGAGTAGCCGTGATCGATGCGATGAACTCATCATCGATCTTCGTCACGTATTCCTCGACGAACGGTGCCTCCAGGCGGTCGCTCCAACCAATTTGAATCTCGACGCTGGCCGACTTCGCAGAGACGAGCGGACTCTCGGCATGCCGGCCGCTTGATAAGTCATACTCCGGAGGATCGGGAGAGAACGACGGGAGTTCGTCCTGGCCGAGCGACACCGTGATGCCGATCCGCACTTTTGCCGATCGATCGCCTTGATGCACAAAGCTCGCAAATCCTCCCAGATCGACGTAATTGCCGCCGGAGATCGTCTGGTCGGCGTCCAGGTTGTGCCGCTCGAAAATCTCGCGTGCGTAGTGCAGAGCGTGAAAGATCGTGCTCTTGCCGGCACTGTTGGCGCCGAACAGCAGTGTGATCGGGCGCAGCTCCAGTTCGACGCGCGCGCCGATGCCTTTGAAGTTCTCGATGGCGATGCCGGTGATCATCAGGGCAAGTCCTTATCCGTTGTCTCGCTGCCGTTCCGCATCGCGGTCTTCGCGGAGGTAGACCTGGAATCGTTCTTCCGGGATTTCAAACGTATTCAGCAGGCGGCGGATTTCGTTGCGGATCATGTTGGCGGAGAGGTTGATCTCCGCGTGGATGCCATCGGCGATGGGGCCGGCGCTGCGGAGTTCTTCGGGGTTGGTGTTGAATGCCCGGTGCCCCCGGTTGCTGATGTGATCTTCGTTGCCGGGAAGAGCATGGAACCGCTCGGGGTCGCGTTGGGCGAGTTGCTGACAGAAGTTCTCGTAGAGCCGACGCCAGGTGGTGATCCCGATCGTGCCCTTGCCGTCCAGGATGAAGCCATGCGGCCGCAGGTAGGTAAAGTCTTCATCGATGCAATGCGGCTCGTCCCGGTTGAGTTCGCGGATGATTCGCTCGTTGGCCGCTTCGTCGTCCGTCCCCGTCTCTTCCTCGGACTCCAGCCGCACGGCCGTGAACTGCTGAACGATTGCGGAAATCTCGCTGGCCAGCGTATCGAACGACGCCAGTTTCTCGTTGTAAGTTTTCTTGAACTGGTAGCCGCGATCGAGGGTCTCGGCATCGTTGTGGTCGATCGACAGCCAGATGTCATCCGAGAGAGCCAGCAAGTTCTCCCGCACGGCCTCCAGGTCTTCGAGGATGCTGCGGATGCGTCGGGTCATTATTGTTCAGCCAGCCATGTAGGTCCGGCTTTGCCGGACACAATTCGGAAAGAACGTTGAATGCGAACCGTCGTCCGGCACAGCCGGACCTACCCGGCTTCCTTGGCTGGCAGCGATGCGGTCAGAGGTGGCTGCTTGGGAGAGCAACCACCTCTGGCGGCGGACTGACGACGAACGCCCGACGTGCGCCTGCGGGCCACGCGGGTGTTCGGCTGAGGTTCTTTTTGGCAGGCA
>JAJDEI010000122.1 GCA_029259845.1 Planctomycetaceae bacterium
GAACACATGATTGACTCCGAACGAGAGCCGGATGCGGGAAATCCGCACGTCCGGTTCGACGAGCGGGATGTGGAAACGGAGCATCCAACGATGCCACCGCGCCACATCTCGACTCTACCTGACGATCGGATTCCGCGATCGAGCGATTAAACACCGCTCGTGCATCTGAGCCATTATGTCAGGCAATGCCTGACCTACCCGGCTCACGTTTCTGAGGTTCGTGATCGGCCGACGTCTTCCGACACGGTCCGCACAGCGGACCCTACCCGGCTCACACGTCAAACTTCCAGATGCGGGCCGCGTTGGCTCCGAGGATCTTCGGCTTGTCTTCTGCGGTCAGGAAGGGGAGCTTGTAGCGGATCAGGTCCAGTTCCTGCTTCAACGTCGGGCAGTGGTAGTGGGCGCGCGCGGCTCCGGGAAACCCGGTCCCCCACAGGAGACGGTCGGGACCGAAGGCGTCATAAACCCGCTCCACCAGCTCGTACGCATCTTCATACGGGTATTTCCTGCTCGGGGCGATGGATTGGAGTTCGGAAACCTTCACCGAGACGTTGGGGAAACGGGCCAGAGCGAGCAGCTTGCCGAGTTCCGCGGCCGGAGCATCCGCCTTGATATAGGCCAGGTGGTCGATCAACACGGGAACGGTCGGAAACTGCCGGACAAGTTTCTCCAGCCGGGGAAGCTGCTGGGAGGCGATGAACATGTTGAAGACCGCCCCCAATTCCTCCGCCTTTTTCCACAGGGCGTGGTGTGCCGGCGAGGTGAGCCACTCGTCGCGACCCTGGTAATAGATCGGGTTCAGCCGCATTCCGGAAAGCCCGTACCCCGTCACCCACTCGTCGAGCTTGTCCGCCGAATTCGACCGTGTGAGGTCGATCAGCCCCTGAGCCCGGAACCGGCCAGGATAGGCTTTGGCACAAGCGGCGACGTAGCGGTTGTCCCAACCATTGTAGATGCATTGGACAAGCACAGCGTGGGTCACGCCGTTCTGGTCCATATCCTCCAGCAGCATCTCCACCGTCGCGGAAGCCGGCGGCTGCTTGAAGTCCGGCTTGAAAGGATGCACGAAGGGAAAACGCTCAGGATCGTCGCTCCAGACATGCATATGCGTGTCGATCACCGGTGATGGCTGCGGGTCCGGCTCGGCGGCTTGCCCCCGCTGCGTCGCTGTGACGAGCGGCGTAGCGATGCTGACGGCGGCTCCCGCGAGCGTCTTCAGGCAATCGCGGCGGCTGCGTGGATGGGACTCGGACATGGTGGGTCTCCTGGATCGGACGGTTTGCGATTCGTCATGAACAAGCTCTGACGAACCATTCTGCACGGCATCACGTGTCTTGCCACTTCTTCACCCATGCCGTGATCGTAGCATGGACCCCGGCAATCCGGATAGAAAACGAGGCGCAGCCGGTCGGTGGGCGCAGCCGCTCAAAGGTGGGGGCGAATCGCGAGCCCGGATGTTTCGTCCGCTGATTGGTGATCGAGGTGGCGCGATGGCCTGAGGTTCCATCAAGGGGGGACAACCGAATCCGTCCACCGAATCCGGGACCGGTCGCGTGACAGAGTGTAACGCGCAGGCCGTCACGTTTTCACGGCTGCCGCGCCGCCGAGTGGTTGCGGATGTTGAGGGCGGATGGAGTATCCGGGTTAGCCCGGAGGCATCGCCGACGGCAAACCGCTGACACCCCACTCCTTGTGAAAAACACGTTCGTCTTGAGGCAGCCGTTCCATTGACCCTTGCAGCGATCATCGACAGAGTAGGGGTTCCTTTTCTCGAACGACCGCTTGAACTTCGGAGCGATTCATGAACCGACGGACGCTTTCGCTGGTGATCACCGGTGTCGCATTGCTGTGGACCGCGTCAACAATCCTCGCACAGGGACCGGGCGGCCTGCAGATTCTTCCGGACGGGCAGTCCTTCGACGACGGGCGTTTCGATCCTCCAAAGGACTTGAACGGCTATTTCCCCTTCACCGTTCCGGGAACAACGGAGGCATGGGAAGCGCGGGCCGACGAACTGCGAAGGCGGATTCTCGTGGCCAACGGGCTCTGGCCGATGCCCGAAAAAGCGCCGCTCAACGCCGTCGTTCATGGACGGACTGAGCGTGACGGCTTTACCGTTGAGAAGGTTTTCTTTGAGTCGCTCCCCGGGTTCTATGTCACCGGGCTGCTGTTTCGCCCCGCCGGCAAGGACGGGCCGTTTCCCGGTGTGCTCTGCCCTCATGGCCATGGCGGGCGGTTACAGGACGCGGGAGAAAAGAAGGTCCGTGAGCAGATCACACGAGGTGAGGAGCGGTTCGAGCAGTCGGGCCGCTTTCCCAAGCTGGCTCGCTGTGCCCAACTGGCCCGGATGGGCTGCGTGACGTTCATTCACGACATGATCGGCTACGCGGACAACACGCAACTCTCGAACGACTTGGCCCATCGGTACGCCAAACGGCGGCCCGAAATGGAGGGCACCGACTCCTGGGGATTGTTTAGCACACAGGCGGAGCTGCGCTGCCAGTCGATCATGGGACTGCAAACGTGGAACTGCATCCGGGCGCTCGATTTTCTGTGTGAGCTGCCCGATGTCGACGCGTCCCGCATCGGCGTCACCGGAGGCAGCGGCGGCGGTACGCAGACAATTCTCCTGGGCGCGATCGACGAGCGGCCCATTGTTGCGTTTCCGCAGGGAATGGTGTCGACGTCCATGCAAGGCGGCTGCACGTGTGAGAATTGCAGTCTGCTGCGGATTGGAACCGGCAACGTCGAACTGGCCGCCCTGTTCGCACCAAGGCCGCAGTCCATGACCACGGCCAACGACTGGACCAGGGACATGATGACGCTCGGCTTCCCTGAGTTGCGAAAACTGTACGCGCTGCTCGGCCATCCGGACGACGTCGAGTGCACGCCCTATCTTCAATTCCCGCACAACTACAACTACGTCACCCGGGCACGCATGTACGACTGGTTCAACCGTTATCTCCAGTTGGGGGTTCCGCAGCCGATCGTCGAGGAGGACTACAAGCTGCTCTCGCCTCAGGAATTTTCCGTGTGGGACGACGAACATCCCGAACCGGCCGCGCGCGGCGACGTGTTCGAGCGAGACGTCGTTGCCCATTTGACGCAACAGTCGGACCGGCAGATCGCAGCGATGCGACCGTCCGATTCGGGGGCGTCCAACCGGTTTCGAGAGGTTGTCGGCGGAGCCGTGGAGACGATTCTCGGCCGCACGTTGGAGTCGGTCGGCCCGCTCGTGCGAACGAAACTCGACAAGGTAGACCGAGTTGATTATTGGAGATTCCACGACCTGCTGGCCGTGACCGATCATGGCGAGCAGGTCCTTGTGGTCTCCCTGTACCCCAAGGCGACCGACTGGAATGGCGAGTTGGTCGTCTGGGTGACCGGCAGCGGGAAGAGCGGGCTGTTCAGCGGCACAGCGGAGCCAGAGGCGGCGGTCCGCACGTTGCTTGATCGCGGATACGCAATCGTCACGGCGGATCTCTTCGGACAGGGAGAAGCGTCCCCCGACGGAACTCCCCTGCATGAAAACCGGACCGTTGCCAATCCCCGCGAGTTCGCCGGCTACACGTTCGGCTATAACGACACGTTGTTCGCCCAACGGGTCCATGACGTGTTAACGCTCCTCCACTGGGTCGGCTCGGACGAGCACAAGGTTCGCTCGGTTCACTTGGCGGGGACCGACGGCATGGGGCCGGTCGCGGCGGCGGCGGGGGCCGTCAGCGGAGACGCCCTCGCCAGTCTCGCGGTGGACATCGGCGGCTTTCGGTTCCGTCAGCTCACCAGTTACCGCGACGAGAACTTTCTGCCGGGGATCGTCAAGTATGGCGACGTGCCCGCGCTGCTGGCGCTCGGTTCGTCGCAGCGGCTGCTGGTCTTCGACGCCACTCCCTCCGCAGACCTTGTCCGCGACGCCTTTCCCGGCGACCGCCTCAACCGACAGGCGGAAGCGGACGATGTCCCGGCAAGAATCGTCGCATGGCTCTCCGCAGAATGAGGCCGAACTCTCATTAAGGGGATCGGTCGGAGGATGACATCAGAGCCGCGCCGGTGAGGAAGCGGCCGATCGCACGTGTTGTCGGCTTCCAGAAGCGTTCTGTCCCCAGCCGCGGTCGCTTCCTCACGGGCGCGGCTCTGAGGCGATTTTGTCCCCCGTCAGTTCCCGGGCGAACACGAGTCAACGTGTGCAGTCCCTACTCTTCCGGTGCGTGCGATTCGAACGCACCGAGGTCGATCGCTCCTTGTACCTTGCGGGCACGCGCACCGCGGGGAGCGGCGAACTCCCAGTCGAGCGTCAGTTGATGTGTATCGGACAGCCGCAGCAGCATGCCGGCGTTCACGCACGGGGAGCCGGGGGCGGGGCGAAAGTTCTGATGGGCGAAATCAACGAACCCGGGGGAATCACCCTCGATGTTGTCGCGCGCGGTCACGCGGCCTGCAAAGACCGGTTCGTGCGATTCCCGCCAACCGCTCTTAATCCAATTCCGCGAAAGTGTCACCAGTCCCGATTCGTCGAGAATGGCAAAGTTGCCCCCCGGAGCGGCCGTGTACAGGATGTTGCCGGCGATTACCGCTGACTCCTCGTTGGTTGAAAGCCGGGCGAGCGTCGTCAGGCCGGACCGATTAGAGATGACCGAGTTGTTTGCGAAGTACAGCACGCCTTTGCGGTACAGTGGCTCGTCTCCGTTGTCCCCGCCGTAGTGCAGGATTTGATTGTTGCCGTCGCCATCGTGCTCAACCAGCACGTTGCCGTACACAAATGTTTGGCGGTAGCGCGGGTCGCGAACGATCTCATCGCTGTCATCGCCCTCGACAAGGTCCAATTGGCGGTTGCCCCCTTCGATCCAGTTGTAACGCACGATCAGTCCGGCGGATCGGTCCTTGAGGTTGTTGCCGCCACAGCCCTCACGCAGCGGGCTGAAGCGGTTGAATTGATAGGTCACCCCGCGGCCGGCGGTGTAACTGTTGTGCTGATAGAACGACCCGATAATTCCGTTGGAGTGCAGGTGACACCCCTCCAGCAGCACCTCGCTCGACTCATAGGCCGAGAAAAACCCGTTGGCGCAGTCGTGCAGCACGCAGTTGCGGATGGTGATGTGCGAGCCACTCTCGACGTAGATCGCCGACGCTGCGTCCGAATACGGCTGGAGTCCGCCGCGGCCCAGAAACTGAAAGCCCGGACGAGCCGCGCGGATGTCGAGGTTCTCGATCACGATGTGTGAGGCATCATCCACGCCGGGAACACTGGCTCCGCCGATCTTGATGACGGCCCGCTCCTCGCTCCAAAACTCAAGCAGCGGCGGCGTGATGGCGCGTTCGCCGTCGATTCGGGGCAACTGCCCGTCCGGCCCCGGAACGCCCCGCACGATGATCGGCCGCTCCGCCGTCCCATGCGCGGCGATCACCCACTTCTGACGATACGGTTTCTCTCGCCAGTGAATGAAAACGGTGTCCCCCGCCACGAGCGCATGCCAGGGGACCTCATAGGGACTCTTCAACTGCTTCCCCGGTCCAGCGTGGTAGTCCGTTGCGGCGGCTGTTTGCCCTATCAACACGACGGCGAACAGCAGGACCGGCAGCGCCCGGTGCCGGTCGGTGGTGTCACGTGGTTTCTGATGAGCCATGAGCAATCGTCTGAGGAACGGCATCGACGCTTGAGGTTTCGCGGACCCGATCACTCGATCAACACCCGCTCGGTCGCGAGAATCCGCAAGCGGTTTCGATGACCGTTCGGAATGTTGGCATCTCTGGGATGATCGTGTTCCCCGGTCGGCGGACAACGGTCACGGTTGCAGGTCGGCTGCTTTGGCGGCGAAGTTGACGGACTCGAAACCGACGCGGCGACACAAGTCGTACACGGCGATGACATCCCGCATGGGCACCTGCGGACCGATGTCGAGAATCACCGGGTTTTCCGGGGTCAGTTCGGCGAGGGTGGAGAGCGGTTCCGTGAGGGAATCGACGTCGCGAAACTGCCGCCCGCCGCTCATGCCGATCACCGTCCGCCCGAATTCATCGCTTCGCAAGGTGAGCCAGACTTCGACGATCCACGGGTCCTGCTCGACCGGCTCGTTGCTTTCAACGCTGCCGGACGCGGTCATCTCGGTCGGTAGCACCGACTCCCGAACCTGCCCGGCTGCCGCGCAAACGAAAAAGATCAGCAGCAGAAACACGACGTCGATCATGGGCGTCATGACTTGCTGGTCACGGTCCCGGAGCGAATGCGAGTGTGAGGACGGAATACGCATGAAACGGCCGGATTCACTTCTCCGTGACGGCGAAACCAATGTTCGTCACTCCCGCACGCAGCGACGCCAGCAGTAGCGGTTCCACTTTTTCGTACGGAACGGATTGATCGGAGCGAATGCGGACTTCGTAGTCCGCCGTCCGCCCCTGTGTGTTCTCACGCAGCAGCACCTCGAATTCCTCCAGCGAGAACTGCCGGCCTTTCACAAACAGCGATCCGTCCGGCGTGACCGAAACGACCAGACGCCGCGGCGACTCCGGACCGACAGCGACTTCCGACGCCTGCGGCAATTCGACCGCTTCCACCTGTTCGTTTTGTGCGAAGTGGGCGGTCACCAGAAAGAAGATCACCAGCAGGAACACCACGTCGATGAGCGGCGTGATGTTAAAGCGAATCCCCGGCGCACGCTCCCGTTGAGGCACCTTCATGACGTCGCCTCTCGCTCGGAAGCAATGGGGGGAATTGAGGGACGGCTCGACCGACGGTCCGATGGACGGGCAACTCCAGATTCGCTCGTAGCGCGCCTTCCCACGGCTCCACGCTTATACGGGGTAAACACCTGTTCCGCCATCAGCGACGTCTCCGCGACGAACTCGTCGATGCGGTTGCGAAACAGAGCGAAGGCGGCGAGTGCGGGAACGGCGACGCCGAGTCCCAGCAGCGTCGTCACCAACGCCTGCGAAATGCCCGGTGCAAACTCCGACGGCTGCGGGACCGCCTTGCTGGCGAACTCGCTGAAGGCCTGAATCATGCCCCACACCGTGCCCATCAGGCCGATCATCGGTGCCAGCGTGCCGATCACCGACAGATACTCAATCTTGCGGTAGAGCCGCGCGGCCTGTTCGGCGGACGCATCCTCCATCCCCTTTTCGACAGCCGCGTAACCGAGTCCCACTTCCTGAAGCCCGGCGGAGACGACGTCGCTGAGATAGCTCGGCTGTTCGCGGCACAGTTTGTCGGCCGCTTGAAACTGCCCCTCACTGATGGAACGGTGCAACGGCTCCGCGAGCCCGGGCGGCATTAACGCCGAACGGCGAATGCTCAGCAGATGCTCGACGATCAAGGCCACCATTGCCACGCTCAGGCCGACGATCAACAGGCCGATGGTTCCCCCTGCCGACAACAGCGACCGGACATCCAGGGGATTCGCGACAGCGTCGGCGGGGGCGGCGTCGGCGGGGACGGCGTTTTCAGCCATCGCCGGTGCGAGCAACACCGTCGCCGCAAGGATCGCAGCGAGAGAGAGTCTTCTCAGCAACTGGGTAACCATCGCGGCGTGCATCCCTGGGCGAAGGTAGAAATCAACGATCGTTGTTCCCAAAGTTTCCGATTAGTCGTTCCACTTATGGCACCGACGGTGAGGTTTCTTGACGAGAATACGCCGAAGGCGTAACGAACTTGCCTCACACGATATTCGAGAGCCCAATTGGGAACGACTGAGTCTGGGTAACCTCGTCCCCAAACTCCGGTTTGGGAACGCACTTTCGCGAAACTCCGTTTCGCATCAACGTGAAACGGGCGAAGGACGATTTTCCAACAGTGAACGGGCTTCCGCAGCGGCAGCGGACCATTCGAACTCCTCCGTGACTTCCTCCAGCAACGACCGCGCCTCCCCGGTCCGACCGAGCCGCTCCAGCGATCGGGCAGCTTCCACCGTCGCCTGAGCCGTTAGTGGTTTGTTCTCGGAATAGACAGTCGCCAACCATAGAAAGGCCTCTGCGGCCCGATCATACTCGCTCTGCCGGGAGGAGGCACGTCCGAGCACAAAGTACGGACCGCCGCGGATTTCGCGGGGCATCGATTCGATCTCCTGCTCCCACTCGTCCAATTCGTTCGCGGTGATGGATGTGCTGGTGACGCGCAACCGCCAAAGCTGTGCCCGGGCCAGTGCGGAAACCCGCCGATCGGTCGAGCGGACGAGCCGCCGCAGTTCGTTTCTGGTGACATCCCCATACGACGTGTCGAGCAGCAGCACACTCGCTCCCAGCAACCGGCTCACGTCGGATTCGCCCGTCAGCCATTCGCGGGCCTGCCGGCGCAGCGACGTCCCGACCTCTGCCGCGCCCCACACAAGCGGGATCAACGGATACTCTCGCGGGGCTCGTTCGTTCTCCGCGATCTCCAGGAATCGAATCCCCGCCTGCACACGGTCTCGTCGCCGCATCGCACAGCGCACGAGCCATCCGCGAATCTCCCGACGGACCCAGTCGCGAGGCTCGTCCTGCAACGCCTGTCTGAACAAGCGAACCGCCTCGGTAATGTTCCCGGCATCGAACTGCCGCACTCCCTCACGATGCGATTCCGTCTGCACCGTCTCGACAGAGGTGATCTCCGCAGCCGGGAAACTGCGAACGGCCGTCTGGGCGTGAATGTGCACCGCGATCGTCCGGGCGTTGTAATCGACGATATCGCAGGCCAGCACCAGCGGACTCGCCTTGTCACGCGGCTGCAAGACCAGCCTGTCCTTCGCCAGGAGCAAGGCGGGGCCGCTGAGCATGCTCATGCCCGTCAGCAGCACGACGGTGAGAGGTTGTGAGCGATTCGGTGAAAACACCCGGTGTTTCATGAGTTCGCGAAACGTTGATGACATGAGCCACTAAAATCAGGCTCTTCGTGGCCTTGCTGACTCGAGGCACCGGGTGTTGGAGTGCACGCTTGGGGGAGAATCACAGTCTCAGAGATGTCGGCGATGCAAGACGGCTCACCCTTCCGCCGCAACGGCCCGCTTTGGCTCTTTGCGGAACACGTGCGGCAACAGCAGACAGAACCCGGCGGTGATCGCCATGTCGGCGACATTGAAGATACCCGTCCGCAGGCCACCGATCCCCAGGTTGAGGAAGTCGATCACCGCACCTTCCTGGGTCGTAATGCGGTCGATGAGGTTGCCGACGCCGCCCGCCAGAATCAGCGCAAGGGCGATCAGCGACAGGCGGTCGATGTCGCGGCGAAAGAGCAACACGGCGCCCACGATCGCCAGCACGGCTCCGTTCGAGACCGTGAGCAGCCAGAAACGGACATTTTTCGGCCATTTGGCTCCCAGGCTGAGAAACGCCCCATCGTTTCGGGCCAACTGGACGCGAAACGTGCCACCCAGATAAGAGAGCGGGTTTTTCGTAGTATCCTGCAGGTTGTCGACGGCGTACTGCTTCGTCGCCTGATCACAGCCGACGCAAGTGATCAGAACGATTGCCAGAAAGGCCGGACGCCAGGCGGAACGCGTGATATCCATCAGCGAAAGGTTTCGACAGGGGTGAAGTGGCGTTGCCGTCGGGAACGAAAACAACAACCCGCCGTTCGCTAGCGCTCGCGGCTAAACGGGCCGTTTAGGTCCGAACGGTCGGTTGATTTTTCCAAACCGGACGGCGACGGAGATGGCTCCGGGAATTGTACCGGTTGCGGCAGCGGCCTCCAAGACGGCTTCCGAGGACCGTGCACCCAGAGGTCGCCCCAATCCCTCCTGGGAGGCTGTCCGGAAACTCGCCCCCGGAAAAACGGGCCATCAATTTCCGCAGAGACTCTGACTTCGCTTCGAGCCTATCCGTGCGATCCGTGGTTCGATTTTGTAAGCTCCGTTGACACGCTGCTTCGCGGATCGGGGTCGGGCCCATTTTTCGGCTGAAACGCCATGCGATACCGATCAGAGACTGGCCAATCAAAGTGCCCGGCTCCCTGAGACTTGTCCCTGAGATCCAACGAGGAAAACCATGAAATACGGCCTCAACCTGCTGCTTTGGTCGACCGACGTCAACGAAAGCCTGTTCCCGCTGTTCGATCAGATCAAGGGATGGGGATACGATGGCGTCGAGCTGCCGATCTTCGATATGAACCGGGCGAACTTCGAAGCGGTCGGAGCGCGGCTCAAGGACGTCGGACTCCAGGCAACGGCGGTCACCGTCGGCACTCCGGACGAAAACCCCATTTCCCCCGACGCCGCCAAACGGAAGGCCGGTTTGGATCGGATCAAGAGTGCCGTCGACATGTGCCAGGCGGCGAGGGCGACCCATCTGTGCGGGCCGTTTCATTCCGCGCTGGGCGAGTTCTCCGGTGCCGGTCCGACGGAGGACGAATGGAACTGGGGCAAAAAGACTCTCGCTCAGGCGGCGGATTATGCGCGACAGGCGGACGTCACCTTGACGCTGGAGTACCTCAACCGCTTCGAGTGCTACTTCCTCAACTGCGCCGAAGATTGTGCCCGCTTTTGCCGCGAGGTGAACCACTCCCACCTCAAGATGATGTACGACACGTTCCACGCCAACATCGAGGAGAAGTGCATTCGCTCGGCGGTCAAAGCGTGTGCCGACCAACTGGTTCACGTGCACATCTCCGAAAACGACCGATCCACACCGGGCGAAGGGGGCGTCAACTGGGATGCCTCGTTCGCCGCGCTGAAGGAAGCCGGCTATGATGGCTGGCTGATGATCGAAGCGTTCGGCCTCGCCCTCCCGGACCTCGCCGCCGCGACCAAGGTCTGGCGACGCATGTTCCCCAGCGAAGAGCATCTGGCGACCGAAGGCTTGAAGTTCATGAAGTCCCGCTGGGAAGGAACCGCGTGAGCGAAAGCCCGTGGCGATGGACGAAGCGCAGTTTGGTCGCAATGGCCGGCTGTGCGGCGGTCGGCGCGGGAGCGGCAGGGACGACCGTGGGCGAGGAAAGCCGGGCGCACTTCTTTTCGATGGGCGTTGCCTCATTGGGGCTGTTTTGGTGGTGTTGGGTCGATGCACGGATGCGCGCCACGCCCATTCCACACGGAATCGTGTTCGTCATGGCGTTCACGTGGCCGCTGAGCGCGATGATTTATCTGATCTGGTCGAGAGGCCTTCGAGGATTGGGGATCACTCTGCTCACGGTGATTGTCATGATTGTCCTTGTCGGCGCCGGCGGACTGGTCGCCCAAATCATGACGATTTGATTCGTCGTTTCCGGCAGTGGGGGATGCATTCGCATCGTCATGCATCCGCCGCCTCCCGTATGTACGGCGATGCCGGGCGCCATTCAATTCCCGAACTGTTCGATAGTCCACAGTCGTCGAGACACGGATCTGCTGAAATGGGACGCGGTCGCGTCGGAGACTCGTTGGTCTTGCGCCCGTCGGACCGCCTTGCAAACGGCCGTTAAACAGTCGCCAAGCGGGGTGATTCTCAGGGGCGGGGCCAGAGGCCTGCACAGCGCGGCCTGAATCGCGTTTTGGGGGCGACTTGCGGACGTCGTGGCCCGGCAGAAGAATCGCCTCCGCATCTGGAAACGTCTTGAGGCAACCTCCCGCCGCGTTGGAGTGACGATCGTGAACAGCTTCCTCGATTCGGTGTTCCATTGGAGCTTCGCAGTCAAGGCGATCGCTTGGGGAGCGGCGATGGCGGGGGTGCTGCAACTGCAGTTTCTTTCCGGAAGCTGGAGCCATGTCATCTGCGGACCGTGGGGCTGCGGGCCGCCGTTGGAGGCGGTCGTGACCTGTCATCTGGTTTGGGTGCTGTTGCTGGCACCGCTTGTGATGGGGCTGATTTCACGGCAGACGCCCGCAGCACTCCGTCTCGTCGGAGCCGTTGCCGCGGCGGCGGGAATCGCCGGGTTGATTACCGTCGGCATCTGGGTGGGGGCGGTTTGGTTTCCGCAGGCCTCCTCCTATCAGCGACCCTATGTACTACAGAAGTACGCCTACACCCTCGCATGTCTGGTCGATGTCCCGATCGTACAACTGATTTTGTCCGGCGGACTTCTGTACTCAGTCGGTCGCAGGAGGGACGCGAGAGCACTCCCTCGCCCATCCGACGGCTCAAGTCCAGAGGCGTCGTTCCAGACGGACATCACGTAAAGCCCGGCCCACAGCCCGAGCCCGATCTGGACGGCTGTTCTTCCCGGCCACGCGGCATCCCGCGTCAGTGCTCCGCAATGCGGTCGCATCGTTGAAGAAACAGCGGGGCCTCTGTTAGGCTTCCGTTCGCAACCGGGGCTGTCGCGGCTGCGGTCGCGAGTCGTGCGAACTTCGCACATTACGGCGATGTTGCCGGCAGCGGGGACGATGGAAACGGACGAACAGGCGATGAACATCGACGCGAAACTCCATGAGCTGGGCCTGGCCCTCCATGACGCCCCGGCACGAATTGCCGCGTATGTACCGGCAGTGCGCGTCGGCAATCTGGTCGTCGTCAGCGGGCAACTCCCGCTCACCGGGGGGCGTTTGCTCGCCGTCGGCCCGGTCCCTAGCCAGGTGAACGTCGATCAAGCCCAGGAAGCGGCCGCCCAATGCGTGCTGAACGGACTGGCGGCTCTCAAAGCCGCCCTGGAAGGCGACCTGTCGAAACTCAAACGCGTCGTACGGGTTGGCGTCTTCGTCCAGAGCGATGACACCTTCACCGACCAGGCGCTCGTTGCCAACGGGGCCAGCGAGTTCCTGGAAAAACTACTCGGGGAAGCGGGCCGGCACGCCCGCGCGGCTGTCGGCGTGAATGCGCTGCCGAAGAACGCGACGGTTGAAGTGGAGTTCCTCTTTGAAGTCGAATAAGGCCACCGCACACGCGATGTCTGGCGAGTGAGCATGGCGGGAACGGGCGTCACATGCCGGTCCGGCTCACGCAGAGACGGCAGGCGACCCCGGTTCCGCCGGCGTGCACCAGTCGGCGTCCGCTCCCCGGTCGGGCCCGTCGGTGAATTCAACGTGTCTTTCGCCCGTTGGAATGACTACGATAACTTGATGACCGCCACGTCGTCCCTGTCGAGTGCAGGGCCATTCAAAGTTTCACTTGGGAGAAGACCGACCGGGACAAGCTCAATGGTCACCCGAAGCGTCAGCGAGGATGCGAACGTGAGTGAGCGATTCGTCCCTCGCTGACGCTTCGGGTGACGAGGTTGCCCAGCTTCAATCTTTGAACGGCCCTGGTCGAGTGTTGCCTCGGCTTGCGGAACCAAACTGCTGAGCGAGATGGCCGCACTCTGTGGCCGTGATTCCGGAACAACTCTCCCTTCTGACGCGTCAACCGCCTGAAGCAAGAGAGACATGGCTTGTTCTCAAGCAGGAATCCAGTCGTTCCCGGTTTGGCTGCCGAAGGTCGTGTGACGTCAGGTCTTGACGCCAAAGGCGTATTCGGTTTTCGACGAGTCATCGTCGTTGCCCAGACTGAGAATGACTGAGTTTCGGCACGACGTTGATGAACTTTCCCAAAGCAGCAACGTCCCATCTGACAGACCCGTACTGCAACGGCCCGGCCTCATGGAGAGTCCTCCACAACGCGACGAATTCAGTTGGGAGCTTCCGGCTGAGGCGATCACCGTCCGCATTCGGTGGTTCGGCCTGTGCGTGGGATATGTGCTCGTCAATCTTGTCGGACCGACGACCCATCAGGCGGAACTGAACGCCATCCTGACACTCGGTGCCGTCTATGCGCTCGTCGATACCTATTACAGTCTGCGGGGCCGGGTGTTCCTCAGCCGCGCGCCGTTATTTGTCTCCCTGATGGAGGCGTTGTTTATCGGGCTGCTGTGCCACTTCGACACCGGACTGGAGAGCGCGTTCCGGTTTTACTACTTCCTGTCGCTGCTGGTTTGTGCCATCCGGTACGCTCCGCCGGTGACGGTCGCCACCTTCGCCCTGCACGCGCTCAGTTATTCGACGTTGGCGGTGATGGGGAGCCAAGGACATCCGACTCCCTGGCGGACGCTGCTGTTGATGCTCGTGCTGATGGGCTGGGTCACGTGGGCCAGTACGGCACTGGCCGCGCTCATCAAGACGGCGAGCCGGCGGCTCTCGCAACTCAATGCAGAACTCAAAGAGAATCAAGCGCTGCTCGAACACCGCATCGGCGAACGAACCCACGAACTGCAGGAGTCACAAGCGTTGATCGTCCAGCAGGAGAAGCAGGCGGCCTTTGGGTTGCTGGCCGCCGGGATCGCCCACGAGGTCGGCAACCCCCTGGCGGCGGTCAGTTCGCTGGTGCAGATGATGAACCGCCGCGACGTCGATGATTACACACACGAACGGCTGCGGATGATGGACGAACAGTTGCGGCGCATTCAACGAACGCTCCAGGAACTCGTGCATTTCAGCCGTCCGGCCACGACAGAGGCGGCCCTGTGCGACGTCCACACGGCCCTCGATGCGGCCCTCAATATCGCCAAGTACTACAAGCGAAAAAAGGGGAAACACATTGTTACGCGATACGGCCGGCCTCTTCCCCATGTGCTGGTCGTGCATGACCAACTCGTGCAGGTGTTTCTCAACCTGATCCTCAACGCGATGGACGCGACCGAGGAAGGGGGCACAATCGAGATCGCCACGGTCCGGCGGTCCGATTGGCTATTGATCAGCGTGACCGACGACGGACATGGCATTTCCCAGGCGGACCAGGCCAAACTGTTTCGTCCCTATTTTACCACCAAGGAGACCGGCACGGGCCTGGGGCTGTTTGTCTGCCGCCGCATCATGGGGCAAGTCGGCGGACGCATCGATCTGACCGAATCGACGGCCGCCGGCAGTACATTTACCGTCAGCTTGCCGGTCACAGGATCGTCGCCGCCCCCCGTGATGGGCGAGCAATTTCAGGAAACGGACGGCTTGCCGGCAGCTCCCGGGCCGTTGCCTGCCGGGCATCTTCCCGACGAACAGCAGACCCCCTCTTTCGTGGAAACGAGGTGATCCCCCGTGTTGAACAGACGCACCCTCTTGATTGTCGAGGATGAGGACGTCATCCGCACGACACTGGCCGAGTTTCTCAGCGGGCAGGGATACGCCGTCGCCCAAGCCGGACGGGTGGCGGATGCCCTCGAACTGGCCCAAAAGCATGATTTCGATGCGGCCATTTGCGACGTGCAACTTCCGGACGGCGACGGGCTGAACCTGCTCCGCCGCTTGCAGCAGATTAATCCCACGATCTGCGGCCTGATCATCACCGCCTATGCGACCGTCGAGAACGCGGTCGATGCGTTCAAAGCCGGCGCGTTCGATTACCTCGTCAAGCCGGTGATCTTCGATGATCTGGACAACAAGCTGCGGCGGGTCTTTGAGTACCGCATGCTGCTGAGGGAGAACCAGCAACTCCGCCGCGAACTCAGCCGGCTCGACCAGTTCGGTCAGATCATCGGCTCCAGTGTCCCGATCATCGAATTGCAACGGTCGATCGCCAAGGCGGCGGTCACCAACGCGAACGTGCTGTTGGTCGGTGAGACCGGGACCGGCAAGGAACTGGCGGCGCGGGCCGTGCATGCCGCTGGTCCCAAAAAGGACGAAAAGTTTCTTGCGGTCAACTGCGGGACACGTCCGCCGGAACTGCTCGAAGCGCAGTTATTCGGTTGTGAATCAACCGGCGGGAACGGGGCCCCGTCTCAGCCCGGCATCCTGCGTGCTGCCGGTGAAGGGACCGTTTATCTCGATGAAATCGCACACCTTCCCATGGGCACGCAGACGCAACTGTTGCGGGCCATCGAGTACCAGGAAAGCATGCCCACCGGCGGGTCGGAGACGTACCCGGTGCATGCCCGCATCATTGCCGCCACTGCACTTGATCTCATGCGGCTTGTCGGCGAAGGGGAGTTTCAGGAGGATCTGTTCTACCGGATCGACGGGGTCAAGCTTCGTGTTCCCCCGCTGCGGGAACGGCTGGACGACATCCCCGAACTGGTCGAAGCCTTCATCGCCAAGCACTCCAAAGCAATGGGCAAGCAGGTCTCCAGCGCCACCGGCGAAACGATCCGGCTGCTGATGTCGGCCCAATGGAAAGGCAACGTGCGGCAATTGGATAACGCCATCGAGCGGGCCGTCATGATGTGCGACGGCACGCATGTCGTGCCGAGTGACCTGCCGCCCGACCTGCTCGGCCTTGGACAGCCGCTGCCGGACACCGACGACCTCCGCTCGGCGCTGCGCCATTACGAGCGATTGCACATCACCCGCGTGCTCCGCCAATGGCCCGACAAACGCGAAGCGGCCAAACGGCTCAAACTGGGCCTCTCCAGCCTGTACCGCAAAATCGAGGAACTCGATATCGAGACGTGACCCATGCCGCGGCGCTTCCCGTTGTTGTCGCTCGACCAGGGACCACCTCCGGCCATCCTAAAAAAGAGGGCCAAAGCCGCTTGGCCCGTTTCGGTCCCGGCGGCGGTTGTGATGCGACTGAGCGGGGGAACCGGTCCGTCGGCAATCCTCAGCGCCCCAACTCGCAACGCGTCTCCGACCGTTTTCCCCCCCTTTTGAACCGGTCCCCAGGAATGTGCTTGGCCGGGCGCTGTTGTATTGGATACAATGGGCCAGTGTTGGCACCGAAAGACCGGGAAGGGCGATTGCTTCAGGAAACTCTGTGATGCACCGCGAAACCGTCGGTCGTCCGATGGAGATACTGTTGGTGGAGGACAGTGTGCCTGCCGCCAAGCTGACTATGGGCGGCCTCAAGAAAGGGACGTTCGACTACCGTCTGACGTGGCTGCGGGACGGGCAGGAGGCTTCGGAGTTTCTGCACCGGACCGGGATTTTCGCACAGGCCCCCCGGCCCGACCTGATCCTGCTGGACCTTGGCTTGCCGCGCAAGGATGGACGGGAACTGCTCGCCGAAACCAAAGTCGACGAGCAGTTACGGAACATTCCCATTGTCGTCCTCACGGCGTCCACCGACCAGACCGACATCGTCCGCAGCGAAAACCTGAACGTCGAGGCCTATCTCATCAAGCCGGTCGACCTTCAGAAGTTCCTCAACGTGGTCAGCGAGTTGAAACGATTCTGGAAAGAAGACATGGTCGTCCCCCGCGCGGGCGTCGCGTACTCTTCCGACCGAGAGACAATGTTCCATTCCGACGGAGATCGGGACATCTGGCCGATCGAGCCATCGTGACCGGTGAGCGAGCGTGCACGGAAGCAGTCGGCTCAGTCGAACATGCAGCCCCGGTCAACGGCCGTTGGGCGATGGTTTTTCTTCCGGCAGGGTCAATTCCCAGAGCACGCCTTCGCCCGTGCCGTCGCCCATGAAGCGAATCAGGCTTTGCTTCTGATTTCGATTGAGGCTCTTGATCGTGTCGTGCAGTCGGCGTTTGCAGTCGGCGTGCAGGGACGGGGGCAGCGGGTCGTCGATGCGGATGGGCCAGTCCTCTTCCTGGAAGGCGGTCAGAATGGTCTCCTGGTTGGGCGAGGGGACCTTGAACTCTTTGACAAGCTGGTCGCAGACGAAGAACTGGTGACGCTCGCCATCCCAAACGGGTTTGATGCCGCTTGCACCCGCGGGCTCACTGCGGATGCCGTCAAACGGCATCAGCGAATTCGGCAGACCTCCTGCGAACAGGCTGCCCGCCAGTTCTACGCCCTGCTCAGTCAGTTGGAAGCAGGAGCGATCGCAGAACCGAAGGCTGTCGCCGAACACGAACCGCCTTTGGTCGCCATTGACGGAGGGGACTTCGCGGGCGTGCTTGAGGGACCCCTTGCACAACAGCCACCGGAAATCGGCGTTCGTCACTCCCACCGCCCGCAGTTCGCCAATCTCGACGGCGAACTCCCAGGGGTCCCGGAGCGTATCGGCGGCGTACTGGAGGGCCTGGTACAGAAGCCCGAGGCCTTCGCAGACGAGGGATGAGACCGAAACCTGAGCGCGAGGTTCCTTTTCCGGAGAAAGGTCCACCATTGCCGTTGACTCCTTCAAGCAAGGGGTACGGCACCTGTGTCAGCAACGATCGTGGCCCAGAGTTGAGCTGATGAGACGACGGAATCGCGTGACTCGCTCATCCGCGTCGAAAGGTGCATATGAGGTGACGAAGGCGTTATTTAACCGAAAGCCCCTTTGTAATGCAACTAACCCATGCCGCCCATTAAGTTCATTCGCCACACTCTCGTTGGTCGCACGTTTCTCCCAAGGGGAAGCCAACGGGACGGCCAACATTCGTAGCTGACACTCCGGCCGATTCGCGATCATGCCGCCTTGTTTGCCACAGGTGCCGTGGCGCTACGGCGCCGCGGGGCGTGACCATGAAAAGCGTGGTGAATTAGTACGACAGCGCCGGGTCGAGGTGATGAAGAACCGCCAAGACGCCAAGTCCGCCAGGAAAAACAGGCCGAATCGGTGTCTGCCACATGCTTCGCAAGTCGACGCGCGCATTCCGGCGAACTCTTCCCGGCACTGATCGATTGACCAGTCAATGGCACCCGATTCCGCGCGACTTGTCAATGTGACGACTTGTCAATGTGACGACTTGGAGTTCTTGGAGTTCTTGGAGTCTTGGCGTTCTTGGAGTCTTGGCGTCTTGGCGGTTCAACCCTGCCCGGTCGTATTAGAAGCGAACAGTAAGAAGTGCGTCACATGGGAGTCGTGGTGTCTTGCCAGACTCGCGTCCGCAGCTTGGCGGCCATGACAGAACCGCAATGCAGGACGGTTCTGTCTCGTCGGAAGCGTGGGTTCATTCATGTCCGAGCCGCTACGCGACGTGAGTGTCGGCTTGTCCGTGAGGGAGCACAAGGGACCAACGAGGCGCGGCCCCTTCGGGTTGTTGGGACTTTGACGGTTTGTCCGATTGTGCGGGAACGTCTGAGTTTATCGTTGATCCCTAATCGAGCGACTGCAGAATTCTCTGCTCGCCGATCGGGAGCGGTCCGATGTATCCCCATGTGGCAGTGCGGTCGAACGTGCGGATTCTCGTCGTGCTGTCCGGCCTTGTTCTTGGAGATGCGGGAGAACCAGTCGAGTTCGGGGACCGCCCAATCAATACGAGGATTGGGGCGGTGATGATTGCAGCGAGGGCCTTTGTCAGCGCATGAGGCGCAGAAACAGGTGGGCGATGGATGGCCTGAACGCATCAAACTTGACGCAATCCGCATTGAGAGCGGTCGTTCTGACTGTGCTCGTGACGGGGGCTCTCGTGGTGGGAGCGCCTGCAGTTGCACAGGTCGCCGGCTCATCGGCCGACGCGGGCCGCGCGGCAAGCCTTGCTGCCCCGCTTGAAACAGCTGCTCGGGGGAGCCGTGCCGCGGTCGCATCGGGTGATCGCACCCCGGCTTGGTCGGCTGCGCTCAATCGCTATGGCGAGCAACAGATTCGTGACGCCTACGACCTCGCATCCCGCGGGGCAATCCGCACCGCTCAGCATGAGTTGTTCAAGGTCCTGCGCACGGTCGCACAGACGCTGGATGCCGACCAGCGGACGGGGCAGCACAGCCAGTCGCTCATCTCCGCGGAGGTTGCGCTGGAGGAAGCCGGTGACTTTCTCAAGGCGGGTCCGCAGGGAACCCGTCCGCGAAGTGTCGCGGAAATTGCCGCGGCACACCGGACGCCGCTGCTCCACGAAGGGCAGCCGCGCTCCGCGACTCCACGCCCCGTCACGCCGGTCGTGGCCCTGCAACTTTACTATAGCCACGCAGTCCAGCAGTTCGCCCTCGCCGCAGGCGGCCAGCCTGTCGCGTCCGAAGTCCTGTTCGCACTCGGCAGAGTTGTATCGCTTTTGCGCGATCGTCCTTCGGGCGGAGACCGGGCCGCTGTTCCGCTCGTCGAGCAGAGGATGCTGTTGTTCTACCGGGCCGCCTGGACGGTCAATCCCCGCAACCAGCGAGCGAGGAACGAGTACGGCGTTCTGCTGGCCCGTTTCAACCAGTGGCCGCAAGCGTGCCGCGCTTTTGAGTATAGTGTCGCCCAACAGCCGGAGTTTCAAAACGCACGCAACCTTGCCGTCGCCTATGAGCACGTTGGCGAACGGGAATTGGCGGCTCAAGCCCGCCAACTGAGCCGCTCCCTGAGTCCGAACGCCATGGCCGGCCCGGCAGCCCCCTCTGGGGCGTCGTCCGTCCGTGTTGTACCGGCGGTCGAATGGGTTGACCTCGGCACTTTCGCTCAGCGCGGCAGTCCCGCGGGCTGGGGTGCGTTCGCTCCCGACGATGGTTCCGGCTCTCCCGCAGTGACGGGGGCGGTCGATTCGCTACGAGCAGCCGGCGAAGCGGCTGACCCGGAGCGCACGACGGCCCATTCCGCTCAGCCGCCGCCGTCCGGGAAGCGTCGCAGCCTGATTCCGGCACGCGGGCTCGATCGATTGAAATCTGTCTTCAAGCGAGAATGACTTGAGGAATCCCCGTCCCTGATTGCGGCCGTTGCCCGGTCCTCACGAATTGCAGACTGATCACCCCAACCGTGGTGACATGGAGGTCAAGAGATGTTTTCCCGACGCGCAGCAGATCATCGCCCGCAATCGCAGGCGGTCGACCACCAGAGGCCGTCCGTGTCCTCACCAACTCCCGCAGACGGCCACATGGTCGCCTTGTTGCGGCGACCGACGATCGGCGGGCGTGTCGTGCTGTTTCTGGCCATCGGTCTCGCCGTCGGACCGGGCGGCACGTGGCTGTTTCGTGTGACGCAGTCAATCTTTGCGGCAGACGGACTGAATGCCCGCGTTGCCGATGACGTCGACTTCGGGTCTCCATCCGGAAAAAAGGGAGGACCTTCCCATCCCAGCGACGCTTCGCACGTCAGTGGTCCGGCGACTCCAACGACTCGCGGCGGAGCGGCGACACCGAACTGGGACCTGACCCGGCAGGCGCAGGATGCCTGGATGATCGTCGAGCGGCCCCGGAAGGACGGGTCATCGCCTCCGCAGGAGGGTTCCTCGCCCCCCGCACGGTCCGATGCCAGGCGAGCCGACGCCGCAGAACGGGACGCCCCGCTCCCAATCCTGTCGCTGGATCCGAGCGAGGAGCCTGTTCGGCTCGCGGGTGACGACGGTGCGGTTCCAGTGCCCCCGGCGGAAGCGGTCTCGCAACGCACGAGACCTTCTGGAGTACGCTCGGATGTCGAATTGACGTCCGAGCGTCACGAGATCACAATTCGCCCGCGGACCGAGGAGTTAGTCCAGATTCGCCAGAATTGGCAGGGGCTGGACGAGGAGTACTTCAACGAGCTTAAGCTCGCGCCGGTTGCTCCTCCGGCCGCTTTCGCCCCGTTGTCGCCTGTCGCTGTCGGCGCGGGAGAGGCGCCGGCGACCGGGCGGGAGACGGCGGAACCCTCGATCGCCGACACGCCTGCGGACTCCGCCATCATCAGCCGACCCCCGAATCCGACACGCATCAATGACCCGGTCGGGACGACGTCCGTCGACACTCCCTCGGAACCGTTCGATGCCGATGCGCCGCTGGCTGCGGCGATCGGGGGCATGCCGGTCGAAGATCCGTATGCTGCGGCTCCGGTGACCATGCTGTCTCCCAGCTCCTGCGGAACAGGCCCGCGGCCGGTTTGTGGTGTGCATTGCAACGGAGAATCTGCCTGTCAGGATCTGGAATGGCAGGATTCGTGGCTCATTCCCTGGGAGGTCTTTGCCCAGGGAGAGTATGTCGGCCCCAGTCGCACACCGCACGTGCCGGAATACCGGCTGCGTGTCGACGATCAGATCGAGTTCGTTTACCGGTTGACCGGCGAGAAGTCGGCCGAGCCGTATCGCATCAACACGGGCGACACGCTGCGGATCGAATCGCTCACAGCCGAGACTCTCAACCGGGAGGCGCTCGTGCAGCCGGATGGGACGATTTCGCTCACCCATCTGGGGCAGGTCCCTGTTGCCGGGCGGTCCATTGAGGAAGTTCGCAGCGACCTGGAAGTGAGGTACGCCGAACACGTTCGCACCCCGGCCATCACGGTCACACCGATTAAGCTGAACACCGTCCTCGAGGAACTCCGGGCGACCGTTGACAGCCGGTTTGGGAACGGCGGGCAGTCCCGGCTGAGCCGGGTAACTCCGGAAGGCACGGTGCAACTCGTTGCCATCGGCTCCGTGCCGGCACACGGCCTCACGCTCGATGAACTCCGGGCCGAGGTCCAGTACCGCTACGCGGACATCGTCAGCGGCCTTGAAGTAACGCCCATTCTCTTCCAACGGGCACCGCGCTATGTGTTTGTGCTGGGTGAAGTCCGCGTGCCCGGCCGGTTCACGCTGGAAGGCCCGACCACGCTCATGCAAGCCGTTGCGATGGCCGGCGGATGGAATGTGGGCGCCAATCTTAAGCAAGTGGTCGTGTTTCGGCGCGACGAGTGCTGGCGGCTGATGGCGACCAAAGTCGACGTTCGCCGCCCCTTGTACGGCAAGGATCCCTGCCCGGACGGCGAACTCTGGCTGCGCGACTCGGACATCGTCGTTGTGCCCAAGGCTCCGATCCTCGTGGTGGACGAATTCATCGATCTGGTGTTCACCCGAGGGGTCTACGGCGTGATTCCGTTCAGCAGCAATCTGTCCTACGTGAGAAATCTGAACGGTGGTGCCACCAGCGTGATCCCCGTCCCGTAGCATCAAGGCAAACGTTTTGTTGGAGTCGGGGCGTCTCACCAACGTCGGTCGTCGCCGTTGGCTCCGGGCTTATGCCCATCCATGAATCCTGTTCGCCCGAAGGCAACGCCGACGGCGAATCGCCGACTGTCCCCCCCCATCGTGAGAAACACGTTCGCCCTGGGGCGGCAGGGTTATTGGTTGTTGGTTGTGGGGGCCTTCGCTATCCTCGCAGAAGATGAGGTCACGTCCAAACCTGAGTCGGTGTTCGCCTGGATGGGGCGGTCTGCATGGACGAGAAATTCTGGTATCTCAAGAACTGCACGCTGTTCGAGCGGTTGACACCCGAGCAGACGGCCCGGCTTGAGAAACGATCGCAGGTGAAGAAATTTGCCCGAGGCAGCTTGATCTACGTCCCGTCCGACGCGGGAGAATCGGTCCTGCTGCTCACGACAGGGCGGGTCAAGATTTACCACATCACCGGCGAGGGCAAACAGGCCCTGTTGGCCCTGATCGATCCCGGAGAGCTGTTTGGCGAGCTGGCCTTGTTCGACGGGGGGCAGCGGGAAGAGTTCGCAGAGGCGATGGACTCGGCCACGCTGCTTCGCATCCCGGCGACCGAGATTTTCGACCTGATGGAGTCGCATCCGGAAGTCTCACTGGGTGTGACGCGGCTGATGGGACTGAGGCGGCGCCGCATCGAACGGCGGCTCAAATCCCTGCTGTTTCGGTCGAATCGCGAACGCCTGATCCATCTGCTGATGGAACTGGTCGACAAATACGGCCGCCGGACGCCCGAAGGCGTCGAAATCGGCGTGAAACTGTCGCATCAGGACTTGGCGAACATCATTGGGAGCACTCGGGAAACAGTGACGGTCGTGCTGGGCGAACTGAAGGCTGAAGGGAGCCTGCTCATCAAGCGGCGACAGATCGTGCTGACCCAGATGGACCGCCTCGCGAGGAGTGTCGACATGAGCCCGCCCACGCTGCCGTCGGACGCGGCGGCGAATCGGACCATCGGTCCCGCGGCCCAAAGGAGCTTTTGAGGGGGATGCCGAATCGGTCACCGGTTCCCAGGAAAATGATCCGTGCAGGCGTCGAAAATGTGTGGCAATTCACAGAGAACAAGAGGGCAACACGGCGATACTATCCGATGGCCTCTCGTCTTTTTCCAGAATCGAAGGTCAGTATGGCTGGGAAGGGGAACATGCTCATCGGTCATCACACGTCCGTCGACAGAATCGCACCTTGGGGTGGGGGGCGCGAGATATGAATCGCGATGCAGAACACGAATTGGGCGGCGGATGGCAAGCCTGTCCCCCCGGCGAAGTCACCGAATTGGTCGGGCGTTTGCGGGCCCGGCGGCGGCATGAGACGCTCCGGCAAGTGGCGCTGGGCACAACAGCACTGTGCCTGGTCTTGATTGCGGGTAGCTCCCTGATCCATCGGGTGCTCACTCCGGCAGAGCCGAATTTCGGCGGCATCACCTGTACTGAAGTGGCCGAACACACCGAAGCCTACGTGGCGGGCACGCTGGATGCCGACTTGGCGCGACGCATCGACGTGCACCTGGGCCAGTGTACGTTCTGCCGGAACCTCATCGAGCAAATGAGAGAGCAGGGCGAATCGGCACCGGTGGCACGCAAGGAAACCGCTCAACTGGCATCGCCGATCTTAATCGCCCGGTCAGAGTGATCGCCCGGTCAGAGTGATCGCAGGGCCAGAGTGATCGCAGGGGCGGATTTGGAGCCTCTCCTAAACGCGGTGCCTTCTCAAGCAGGCCCTGCCCCAGGGCCATTCAAAGTTTCACTTGGGAGAAGACCGACCGGGACAAGCTCAATGGTAACCCGAAGCGTCAGCGAGGAAGCGAACGTGAGTGAGCGATTCGTCCCTCGCTGACGCTTCGGGTGACGAGGTTGCCCAGCTTCAATCTTTGAACGGCCCTGGGCCCTGCCCGGTGTGCCGCGCCGGATTCTTTGGGCCGTCCGCTGTCCACCTCATTCCCCAACACCGGTTTGGGAGCGCACCTTCGCAAAACGTTGCGTCGCGGAGCCAGTCCCGTGCCGCCGGCTCAGCCCACCAGGTACTTCCGCAGCAGCGACATGTCGACGTCGACGCCAAGTCCGGGAGCTTCGGGAACCGTCATCGTCCCCGCGTGGATTTCCAGCCGCTCGGTGAGGATATCACTTTCCAGTCCGTAATAGGTGCAGTCGTTGGCGAGCGGCATGTTGGGCGAGGACGCGGCAACGTGCAACATGGCAGCCGTCTTGAGTCCGAAGTCGTGGGCGCAATGAAACACGCACGGCACCCCCGCCGACGCGGCGACATCCACGATCAATTTGATCGCCCAGACTCCTCCGCACTGATAGGTGTCCGGCAGGAGATAATCGGCTGCGTCTAGCTCCAGAATCTTGCGGACGTGTTCGAGCGTCGTGACCGATTCGTTCAGGGCGAGCGGCGTCGAGGTCAGCGTGCGAATGCGGGCCGAATCGGCCATGTTAGCATCGGGCATCGGTTGTTCGAGGTATTCCAGATTGTACGGCTCCAGATCCCGGGCGAGTTGGAGACAGACGTCCGGTGGGTAGCCGGTGTTCGGATCGATTCGCAGTTTCAAGCGGTCGCCGACGGCGTCTCGAATTCCCCGGACCATGGCGAGGTCCTCTTCCGGCGAACGGCCCGCTTTTGTCTTGAGCGTTTTGAAACCTTCGTCGGCATAGGCTTTGGCGATTTCACCGGCCCGACCGGGCGGTTGAATCCCCATACAGCACGCCAACTCGATCTCTTTGCGGACCGGCCCCCCCAGCAAGCGGTACAGCGGCTGCCCGCACGCTTTGCCGAGGATGTCCCACATCGCCATTTCGACCGCACTTTGCACGCGAATGTGATCGAACGGCCATTCCGCATAGAGCATCTCGATCGCCCCGGCGTCCTTGCCAAGGAGGACGGGCCGCAGAGATTCGACGACATCAGCCGTCAGTGGAGGGTCACCATAGAACGACAGAATCTGCGGCGTCTCTCCCCAGCCCACGAGGCCCGATTCGGTTTCCAGCCGGATCAGGAGCGCTCCCGTCGTTGATGTCGCGAGGTAGCGCGATTGGTAGGGGAAGATCGCATGCTTCTGCGGCACCTCGATGACGAATGCGTCGACGTCGGTGATTTTCATGTCCGCCTCCGGGAATTGACTATCTCCTTGTTCCCAAACTGGAGTTTGGGGACGAGGTCCACACTTTGAGTTTGGCGTTGGAGTTCAAGCTTTCGCTTGCATTTGCTGCCTCAAGGCCGAACTCCAACCTGAGGATCCCGGTTGGCAAGGGTTTCAGAGATCCATCACCGCTTCAATCTCCGGATCGAGTTTCGGCGGCGGTGATGCCAGCGAGATGCCGACAAATAGCGTCAGCGACAGCAGCAGGGCGAACGCACCGGCGTTGAAACCATACGGCAATTTCCAGCCCAGCGACATCATCCCGAAGTTGACCGCCAGACTGGTGATGATGGCCACGTTGGCAGCCAGCGGCGTGGCGCGCTTCCAGTTGAAGCCGATCGCCACCGTGGGCATGATGGCGGCTGCGAAGATTCCCCACCCGTACGCTCCCAACAACCCCACTAAACCTTCGCCCGAGTAAAGAGCGAACAGTGAGGCGAAGACGGCAAGCAACAGCGTGGCGATGCGCGCCCACAACAGTTCGCGTTTGAGTGACCGTCCGCGCAAGGCCCGCGGGATGTCGTGCACAATGGCGGCAGCACCGATGTTCAAAAAACTGTCGGCCGTCGACATAATGGCTGCCAGCAATCCCGCAAACACAAGGCCCGCCAGGATCGGGTGTGTGTAGTATTGCAGGAACTGCGGCGCGGCCGCGTCGGCTTCGGTCAGGTCCGGATGGTTCCCCTGAATCACCAGTGCCCGCATGGCCAGTCCGATGCTGATCCACAACAGAGCGGTGAACGTGTAGCCGGTGATCGACAGCGGCAGCATGAGCCGGATGTCTTTGACCCGCTTGGTCATCATCATTTTGGTGATGACGTGCGGCTGTCCTGCCCCGCCCAGCGCAAAGACAAAGTACCACGACAAACAGCCGATCATTCCCAGCGTCCCCCAGGGGCCGATCGACGCCGGATCATCGCGCACCAATGTTTCCGACATCCCGCGAAACCCGCCCTCGACCGCGCTCATTGTCGCCAGACAGACAAGCACCGCCGCCACGACCATCATCACCCCCTGCACGACGTCCGTGTAAACGGAGGCGATGATCCCGCCCGTCACGCAATAAAACACGAGCACGGCTGAGGAGAGGGCGACACAGGCCTCCAACGGAATTCCCTCAGTCGGCAGGCTGCCACCGAGCGAGTCGTCGAGCAAGCTCTTGAGGACCGTCGCCATCGCCAGGATTTGTGTGCCCAGGTAACCGAGCACGCCGAGCAGGATCGCCACCGCCGTCCAGAACGATGTGCTGCGGCTGCCGTACCGCGAACCAACGGCGTCCGGCAGCGAGATCGAATTTTTCAGTTCGGCGAACAGCCGGATGCGTGTCGCGATGAGATGGAACGAGACCGCAAAACCGATCGTCGTACAGACCACCATCCACAGCGAACTCATGCCCATCCGATAAACGAGCCCCGGTCCGCCGACGAATCCGAACCCGCTCATCGTGCTGGAAAACACGGCGACGCTGGTGACCAGAATCCCCAGGCTCCGCCCCGCCATGAAGAAGTCTTCCGTCGACTTCGTCCGCCGCATGGCCCACAAACCGACGCCAATGCACATCAACATGTACAGCGCCACGCTGCCGAGAATGATCTGTGAGCGGAAGGCTTCCATCGTCAGCGTGCAGCCGGTGCGGGAAGTTTGCCAAGGTCAGTCGTTGGGGAGACGTGAAGACATTCGACAGGCCGGCAGACCGAATTGCAACGCGCGGGGTGTCCTGTCCGCAGCGGCAAGCAGAGCAAACATGCCGCTACGCCCACCCCGCACGCTCATGCGGCTTCGCGACATGAGCGTAGTCCCTGTCCCGCCCTATATGACTCGAATCGCGCGCGGTTTGTTCAAACAGTCTGTTGCCACTGACACGAAAGTTGTCACTTTTTGGGCAGGAACAATCGCGAGCGCCCAATCGTCGCCCCCCGCGTCGAATTCAACAAGTGCCCGACCCGAGTCCCGCAGTTCGGCGGCGAGGACATTGCAGAGATCAGGCACCTCACCCTTGAAAGCTTGCAACCTTACCCAATTGATCGGGGCGGCCTTGGCGGCTGGTGTTGCTCTCATGCGGCTCACGACGTCCGTTCCGTCGACGTTCCAGTCAAAGCGGGCCAAGACACCCTCGTAGTCCCCGAAATCAACAAGCCAGCACCAGACGTCATCGGCGCTGTTTGGCGGAGTGATGGCAGTCTCCATGTTCTTGATCCACTTACTCATCAATGACGGCTTGCCGGCGAAAAGGAGACTCGCAGCGCGCGCGATGGGCTCCGGGATGCAGACCGGGTGACGCTTCCGTTCACCAAGCGGCCACGCGTGGCGAATTTGTTTTTCGACCATGCGCAACCTGGGGTTGTTGTGTCTTTTCAATGCCTCGTCCATCAGTCGATTGATCTTCTCATGATCGGCGCCTTCGGGAAGTCGCGACGGGGAGTCGTCGCAATAGTCGTCGTTGAATGCGAACCTCTCCAAGGCATCCATCGCTGCGAGACAATGCTCCTTGCTCAGATGAACCCATCGGTCCAATCGGGACCATGACGGATTGAGTTCGTACAACAGATATCCCCAGTCGCTCGTAACGGGCGATTCCAAAACGATTTCCAACCAGCGAACCCCTTCGTCATTGCCCAAAGAGGCCAAAGCGTCTTTGACACGGGGTTGCCCCAGCAGAGAGCGGCGATCGGATGGAGAGACACTGAGCAACTCCTTCAGTATCCCGTTCGATTGACGCCGCAGCCGTCGAATCGTCCAAGCCCTAACCGCACGTTTTCGCCACTGCGAGATGAACATGGCCATCGTCACAACTGTCGCAGGAGGAAGGGATACTGAAAGGCGTCGATCTACCACGTCGTTTCTGATTCGGGGATGATGCAGGATTCTTCAAAACGACCGCGTCGCCCCTGTGCTTGAGGCGGACATGTGATCGCGTGCTTATTTTGCACCCGACCCCTCATCCGCACAACCAACATCTCTGTCCCGCCTTCAACGCCAGCTGGTTGCTCCCGCGTCGCACACGGCGTAGCGAGGTCCCGTGACAGGTCGGAGAGCGTTCCGGGACCAACGTTTTGTTGAAGCTGGGGCGTCGCACGGAGGCTGGCTGTCGCCGTCGGCTCCGGGCGAGCGCCAATGCATGATTCTGGTGAGCCCGTTGGCGACGGAGAGAATCTGGCCTACCATGACGGTTGATTGACTACCGCCACGCGGACTCACCAGCGCACCGATTTCCATCCCATTCCATGACCGAACGAACTCCTGCCAGCCGCCTGCAATTCGAGCAGTATCGGAACAGTCTCCATGAACCGCGCCGTGACGCCCATGGCAAACCGCTCCCCACTCGGCGGGAACGGTCGTCGATCGGGCTCTTGCGGAGCTTCGTGCGGATGCTCAAAGGGCACCGGTTGGCGATGGCGGCAGCGCTGGGCACGCTGAGTATCGCAACGCTGCTGGCGCTCATCCCACCGGCGGCGACCAAATTCGTTGTCGACTCGGTCCTTGGTGGGAAGCCCCTGCCGGAAGGCGTGCCAAAGTGGGTGCCGCGCGACCCGTGGCCGCTGCTGCTGGCGATCACGGTGACGGTTGTCGTGCTGTCACTCATCAAAACGCTGCTCCACATTTGGGGCCGCTGGCATGCGACGCGGGTGACCAAGTTGCTGCAGATGTCGGTGCGGAAACAGGTGCTCGACCATGCCGTCCGGTTGCCGCTGCATCGGGTGCAGGAACTCAAAGCGGGAGGGGCAACCAGTATTCTGCGGCAGGATACTGAGGCGGTCGGCGAACTGGTGTTCGGCATGCTCTACAACCCGTGGCGGGCGGTGATCCAACTGCTGGGCAGCCTGTGCGTGCTGGCGTGGGTCGATTGGCGTTTGCTGCTGGGAGCCCTGTTTCTGGTGCCGTTGGTCTTCGTGACGCACCGCACGTGGATCAGCCGCATTCGCCCGCAACACAAGCGCATCCGGGCCCAGCGGGAGGAGGTCGATGCCCTGACGACCGAATCGTTCGGCGGGATGCGGGTCGTGCGGGCCTTCAGCCGCCAACGCTCGGAGACGGACCGCATCATGCGCGGCAACCACCTGATGGGCCGGCAGCAGCTTTATGCGTGGTGGTGGGCGCGAGTCGTCGAACTCGTCTGGGAGACGCTCATCCCCCTGGCGAGCGCGGCGTTAATGCTCTACGGCGGTTGGCGCGTGCTACAGGGCGACCTCACATTGGGCGATCTGATGATGTTCCTGATGTATCTGGTGATGCTGCTCGGGCCGATCGCCACACTCGCCCAAAGCGCGGCACAGTTTCAAAACAGCCTCTCAGCGCTCGACCGCGTGCTGGATCTGCTGGATGAGCCGCGCGAGATGGAGCCGACGCCCGACTCCCTGCGCGTGACCGCTGCGGACGTTGCCGGACAGGTGACCTTCGAAAACGTCAAGTTCAGTTACCCGGGGGCGGACACGTTTGCCATCGAAGACTTCTCGCTCGACGTTGCGCCGGGCGAGACGGTTGCCTTTGTCGGGCCGAGCGGTGCAGGGAAAACGACCATCTGCAACCTGGTGGCCCGGTTCTACGATCCGACCAGCGGACGAATTCTCCTCGACGGGCGCGATCTGCGAGACTTCGACGTCGAGACTTATCGCAGCCTGATCGGCATCGTCGAGCAGGATGTGTTCCTGTTCGACGGTACGCTGCAGGCCAATATCGGATACGGGCGGCATCACGCGACGGACGAGGAGATTCGTCGCGCGGCTGATGTCGCCAATGCGACTGAGTTCATCGACGACCTGCCGCACGGATTCGACTCGGTCATCGGCGAGCGGGGAGTCAAATTGAGCGGCGGACAACGGCAACGCATCGCCATCGCCCGTGCCGTCCTCGCCGACCCCCGCATCCTGATCCTCGACGAAGCGACCAGTAACCTCGACACCGAAAGCGAACGTCTGATCCAGTCGAGCCTGCGGACCCTCATGCAAAACCGCACCAGCTTCGTGATCGCCCATCGCCTGAGCACCATCACCCACGCCGACCGGATCGTGGTGTTGGAAGGAGGCCGCATCACCGAAACCGGCACTCACGACGCACTGATCACCGCCGGCGGCAAATACGCCGACATGGTCCTGCTCCAAACCAGCGACCCGACGACAGTGAACTTGTGACGCCTTCTTGCCGGGGCACGCTGACCGGGGCATAATCGAGGTCAGTTCAAACCCGTGTGCCGCAGAGCCTCCCGATCATTCTGACACATCGACGGAGCAAGTCGTTTCGGGCGCCCGGGAGTCCAGACTACTGCGGTGAGGCCTGCTTGCCCAAAGATGTAGTCGTTTACTTCGTCCCCACCGTCATTGTGGCGGCAGATACCCTGCTTTCGTCGAGGATCGTCACATGACAATCGCCATTCGCGACCTCGGGTTGGTCGCAACGATAGTTGGTTTGTACACGGTTTGTGCGTATGCGGACGTGCCTGGAAACCGAGGGTCAGCTTCTCACGAGCAGGTCCTTCGAGATTCGAGGGATTCACAGTATCAAGTAGTCAAAGGAACTGACGTCCTTGCAATCAAGACTCTTGATGAGCTACGGGCGGGCGTGGAGGCTTGGCAAAGCAGGATACAGAGCGTCGCAGTTGATTACAGAGTGACGTCGATCCGGCTGCGTGAGAGCAACTCTGAACTCGAAATGAAACGGCAAGGAAACCTCGGTCAAGCGCATTGGAGCAGAGCGTATCGATACGCCATGCAGGGCGACAAGCGTCTTTCCATACGAACCGAACTCCTCCGGAAAAGACTCCCTGACGATCGGAACAGGGTCGGTGGCAGCCGAGAGATGTTACTGCTGTGGGATGGCCATCGGGGGAAACGTTACGGCTCGCTCGACCATTCAGGAACGATCACAGCCACGAAGCCCAACAACATCGAGGAGGCCAAGCGAGCGTATTTCCGCTTCATTGGCTTCGGGTATCAGTCGCGGACGCCGGATCGATTCTTCACGTCAACGGCAAGCAGGCGTGTGTTGCCGCACCTCGAAAGTGTCGATGGGTTCCCCTGCCATGTGATATCAAGTGGCTGGGAGACGATTTGGATTGACCACCAGCACGGCTACGCAGTCCGGCGTCGCGTTCTTCTGTCTGGCATCTCCCTAAGCGCCGTCAGATTAGCTCAGGTGCGATACTGCAAGGATTTCAGTGAAGCCGACCAAGGGATCTGGTGGCCCAAAGAGTGCTGTGCGATCACCTACTTGGCAGCTCTTGATCCGTCACCCTACAGCAGCGACATCCACGACATATGGACTGTCACAGTTGACAAGCTTCGAATCAACGATGTGCCGGATGAGACATTTGCATTCGGCTTCCCTGTTGGTACGTTCGTCGCTGACACAACGATCAACACGGCGTACTATATGCCGCATAAAGCTGATGACCTTGATGAGGCAATATCCCTAGGCGTGCCGATCAAGGAGAACGGAGCGGTTTCCAGCGAACCCGGTGTGGTGTTGCCAAAGCCGTGACTCGCGGGTGGCCCAGCCGGGACGGCTGGGTGCCGCAGGCACAAGATGCACCACACTCTGGTCGCGACACACGCGGGACGTTCGGATCCTCACTGTGAGTTATCTTGTCGCTTCGCGACCCGGCCGACTGGCCGGGGCACGCTGCGGCCAGCCAGTGACGATGTTTGCACATCGGCCTCCCTGAATGCGACGTTGCTGTTCCGCTGTCACAGGACAGGCCTCGTTGACAACGAACTGTCCGTTTCCTATGACGAATGCCGCTCCGTGGGCGAACCGGGGGCTTGAGCCGCGGTCTCATCTGTCAGGCACGCGATTGCATTGAGCGCGGAGGATCATGTCGGTCACCAACTGGTTGCAGGTATTTCGACGGCGGAATCGAGACGAATGGCGGCAGTGTTCGCCTTGGCGCGTGCCTCGACGGAGGCGGCGACATTCGCGGCAATGGACGAATGGCGTCGCCGGGCAGGTTGAGATTCTTGAGACTCGCTTGCTGCTGGCTGCGGTCAACCCGTACGTGCAGAACCCGGCCCAGGATGCGATGACCATTACGTGGTTCACGCAGGCGAACACAGCCGGAACGCTCACCGTCAGCCTTCCCGGGGGAGCACAGGTCTTCAGCGGTTCGTCCACACCGGTGCTCGCTCCTGAGTTGGCGTATCACGCCAATGAAGTCCCGCTCTTGCCCGGCGGCATCGATCCCGGCCCCCCCTACAAGCACAACATCAGGGTCACCGGTCTGACCGCCGGTACGACGTACGACTACACGGTCATCCAGGGGGCGGAAACATACAACAGCAATTTCCGGACGTCGCCAACCGCCAACTCTTCGGTGCGGTTTGTTGTGTATGGCGACTCGGAGACCGAACCAGAATCCACGGGCTGGAAAACGAGTTGGGCGGTGCCCTCTGAGATCCCGGATGGTTCGACCGGCCGACCGGTCGGTCTGAACAACTACGTCGTCGACCAGACAGAAGGGTATCTGCAGAACCTCAGCCTGATTGAGTCGCGGAATCCGGACTTTATCGGGATTGCGGGCGACATCGTCCAGGCGGGAGGTGAGCAGCGCGATTGGGACGAGTTCTGGCGTCACAATTCGGGGGACCTCAACGACATCGCCAGCACCACGCCGATCTTCGCCGCGTTGGGGAACCACGAGAATTGGGGCGGGCCCGGCGGCCTCGGGGGATACGGGGACGCCGGCGTCATCAGCGCACGAGACAAGTTCAAGACGTACTTCGAAACTCCGGACAACGGCTCGGGGGTTTCGACGTTCGAGGATCGGTACTTCCGTTATGATTACGGCCCGGTCACCTTTATTTCGCTGGATCTCACCAACGGCCTGCCGGCCGGATCGAGCCAGGACACCAACTTCGCCATTGGCCCGGGGCCCGGTCCGGAGCCGTTGGTGCCGGATTTCAATCCGGGCTCCACGCAGTACCAGTGGTTGGAAGCCCAACTGGCCGATACGCAGGCGAATAGCCGGTTCACCTTCGTGCAGTTTCACCACGTGCCCTACTCGGTGGGACCGCACGGCTTTCCTGCCGGGAATGGGGGGAACAACGCCGGGTTCGACAATCAGTCCGGCGTGCCGGTCCGCATACTGACACCTCTGTTCGCACAGTACGGTGTCGATGCCGTCTTCGCCGGACACGACGAGATGTACGAACGCTCCGTCGTGAACGGGATCCAGTTCTATGACTCGGGCATTGGCGGGGACGGCCTGCGCGGCCCCAGTTCGGGACAGGACGGCTCAACCAATCTGCCCAGCACGAATCCCGACCAGCAGTTCCTCGCGCATCTCGACGCCCCGGAGGTTTGGAACGGCGACCAACTCGTCAGCGGCGGCAAACATTACGGCCACATGGAAGTCGACGTGTTCCTCGATACCAACGGGATCTGGACAGCCGAATTGGAACCGGTCTACAACTTCCCGCTCATGGACATCTCCGGCAACGTCACCGGCTGGGAACGGCGGGTGTACGACGATGTGGTCGTGCTCACAGCCTCCGGCGTTACGCCAACCAGTACCGCCATCAATGGCAGCGCCAACGCCAACCGCTCCGGCGTCGGTTCGTTGACCGTCAACTTCGACAACCCGACCACTGTCGGTGCCGCGACGTCACTCAATCTGTTCAACCACACGACCGGCCAAAGCATCGACTTGAGCGCGGCGACGCTGGTGAACAACGGCAGCACCTCGGTCATGTGGGACCTGTCGGCGGTCACTCTGCCGGATGGCCGCTACACGGCCGAACTGCCCGCGAACGCCACAACGGTCCGCCTCGCACAGACGCTCACGTTTGAGTACGTGAAACTCGCAGGGGATGTGGACGGCGACGGGTTCGTCAACTTTAACGACTTCTTCGCAGTCGACGTCGACTTCAACACCTCCGGCAGCAACTACAAATCGGGAGATGCGGACGGCGACGGGCAGGTCAATTTCAACGATTTCTTCGCAGTCGATACCCACTTCAACGCCTTGGTGGCCGCGCTGTCGCTGGACTTCGGTGATGTGCCCGACTCGGCGACGTTCCCCACCACGCTGGCCAACGACGGCGCGCGGCACGTGATCACCGGCAATACGCTTCGCCTCGGCACCTTGCGGGATGGCGAGGCGGACGGGCTGTCCTCCATTGATGCCACCGGCGACAACGTGAACGGCAGCGACGATGAGAACGGCATCGTCATCGTCGGCGACGATCTGATCATCGGCACCAATGTCGGCGTCACGGTGACGGCCAACGTGCCCGCCGCGGCGGTGCTCAACGGCTGGGTCGACTTCAACCGGGATGGCGACTGGGACGACCCCGGCGAGCAAATCTTCGTGAACGAGCCCATTGCCGACGGCTCCAACAGCCTGACCGTGGCCGTACCTGCCGGAGCACCGGCGGGCACCACTTTCGCCCGCTTCCGCCTTACCGAGACGGGCGGCTATTCGTACTTCGGCTTCGCGCCGAATGGCGAGGTTGAAGATTACCAGTTCACCCTCTTCAGCCCGCCTCTGGCACTTGAGGCCGCGACCGGTCAGGACACGAACCCGTCCCTCAGCCCAGAGTCGAGCGAGCCAACTTTCGCCGCCCGCCTGTTCGGACAAATGTTTGCCTTCTCTCAGCGATTCAGCCGACCGCCGATCAGCATTTTGCCCGACAGCGTGCCGGTGCAGTTCTCACTGTTCACGATGACGGGCCAGCCGGTTGCGACCCGATTCCCCGCAGTCGGATTCACGGCCGACAAGGACGATTCCTCGCTGCCAGCGGCCAGTTTGGCGACCAAACCGGCCGCGCTGCCGCTGTCAACGGGGCAGCCGTCGGCTGTTGGTGCCGACCGCGGAGCTTTCTTGGTTGCATCTCTTGGCGGGTCTACGTTAAAGTAGGCGAGAACGGAGAACCAACGATAATGCATCGATTGTACACCTTGCGCTTCTTGTTACTGCTCGGCCTTGCCGCTGCTCCCCCGTCGGCGCACGCAGAGCTGGTCACGTATGGCGTGAACATCGTAGAGACCGGCCCGGTCACGGTCGGCTCGACGATCAACTGGGAAATCTTCGCGACCGTGTCCCAATCGACGGCGAACAACTTCGGCATTAGCACGACCAGCGTCGACCTGCAGGACTCCTTCGGAGAAACTTTAAATCCCGGGACCGTTGGGGCGATTGGGACGCCTTTCCAATTCTATGACATTCGGCAGGGTGGTGCCTTCGAGGCCACTCCGGGGTCAATGCAACTGGAGAACATCGGAGCGTTTCAGTTCCAGCAGGAAGACGGAAGAACGGTCGGCGCGGACCCCGCAAACGGCGGCACCTTGGGACCGTTTCTGCTTGCCACAGGATCGTACACTGCCAACACAGTCGGGTTACACACGCTGAGCGCTTCTGTCGTCTCCACGGGCAGCTTCGGCAAATACTATACGGCCCCTATGCAGGGCTCCGGGAACGGCACCCCCACGGAGTTTGAAGCTGGCAGTTTTGGTTCCGATTCAATCACGGTCACCAGCGCTACCGCCGTTCCTGAGCCGTCCAGCTTGGCGATGATGGGACTCGCAGCCTGCGGCATGCTTGGCCTTCACTGGCGTCGCCGCCGGAAGGCAGCAGCACCGCACGGACAAGCTCAGTCCGCGTAGCCTCAGTCCGAGTAACGGCATCGCACGAAAAATCGTGCCGGCGCTGATCGGTGGCGGTGCGATTGACAGGACGAGTGGACCGCGGATCAGAGCCGGGCCCGTCAGGAAGCGACGGATCACACGCGTCGGCAGCCTCGCGACTGTTCCATACTCGCTCTGCGGCCACTGCTATCAAAGCATCAGCAGCCAGCGGTCGCATCTTCCGACGTGGCTGGAAGGTTCCAGCGCTCGTGGTCGAGGCATTCACCGCAACCGGCTCACACGTAGTGCCGTTGGATGAAGTCGTTTTGGATCCAGAGGAGTTTGGTAAAGGCGCGTTGCGTCTTGAGCGCCGCTTCCGGGGCGAGCGGGGCTCGGGCGACGGCTTCGACCAGCATATCGCCCAGCACGCCGAGCAGCGCATTCATCTGAACCTGGGGAACGTCGATCTCCTTACTGCCCGCGCGGGGGGTGTGAATCTTGCCGACCATGTCGAGATACTGCACCATCTTGGCGTCGTAGGATCGCCCGATCAATTGCATGAAGTAGCGGTTGAGGTGGTCCTTGCGAAATTGAATCTGCGGATGATTGGCGCTGAGGTCGGACAGGCTTTGGGGGAGTTCGCCGTCATAGCCGTCCTGACGCGGCACGAAATGGCGTGCGGTCGCGTCGTAACTCATGAGTTTGTCGTACGTCGTGTCGACCAATTCGGCAATGCGCGGGCCAATGTGCGGGGCAAACGCTTGGATGGCGGCAACATCATCGGGGCCGAATCCGATGAAGTCGGCCAGATACTCGTAGCGGTACTGCGGTTCCGCCTCGAGGCGGGCTTCGTCGATCTGCTGCATGGCTCTTTCGTGGTCAATTGCGAGGAGACTCAAAAACACCGAAGGCGGCCATTCGAGCGAACCCGATGGCCGCCTTTCGCGGCATCCCAGGAGAGTTCAGAATTACGCGCCCAGTTGAACAAGTTCAGCCGGCGGTGTCGACTCGATCACTTTCAGGTCGAATTTGTCCTGGAGAATCTGAAAGATGTTCGGAGTGACAAACGCAGGCGGAACCGGACCGACGCGGATCCCCTTGACGTCCAGCGCCAACAGGCTGAGCAGCACGGCGACTGCCTTCTGTTCAAACCACGAGAGCACGATCTCCAGCGGCAGATCGTTCACGCCGCAATCGAAGGCCTTCGAAAGCGCGAGGGCCACTTGAACGGCTCCGAAAGCGTCGTTGCACTGCCCCATATCAAGAAACCGCGGCAGCCCGGCGACGGTGCCGTAGTCGTGGTTGCGGATGCGGTACTTGCCACAGCCGAGCGTGAGGATGATCGACTCCTCCGGAGCGGACTCAGCCAGTTGCGTGTAGTAGTTCCGTCCCGACTCGGCACCGTCGCATCCGCCGATCAGATAGAACCGCTTGAGCGCTCCCGACTTGACCGCGTCGACAATCTGATCGGCAACGCCCAGGACGACGCTGTAATGGAAGCCGATCGTCGACTCCCGTACCTTGTTCTCCGGCAACGGAGCAGACTCCTTCGCTTTGGCGATCACCGGTGAGAAGTCGTTGTCCTTGAGCCGCGTCCCACCGGGGACAGCCGTCACCCGGGTCGTGAACAACCGGTCGGCGTACGTGTCCGAGGGAATCAGCACGCAGTTGGTCGTGCCGAGAATCGGCCCGGAGAACATGGGAAACTCCCACTGCTGGTTTTGCCAGGGGCCGCCGTAGTGCCCCACCAGGTGAGGGTGTTTCTTGAGTCCGGGGTAACTGTGGGCGGGGAGCATCTCGCCGTGTGTGTAGATGTTGATGCCCTGTCCGGCGGTTTGTTCCAGCAAGTCGGACAGGTCGAGCAGGTCGTGGCCGGTGACGAGGATGCCCAGTCCTTCCTTCGTGCCCTCGTACACGGTTGTCGGTTCCGGCGTGCCAAAGCGTTCGGTGTGTCCTTCGTCGAGCAGCTCCATCACGCGGATGTTCTGATGGCCGCATTCCAGGACCAACTCAAACAGGCTGTCGAGATCGAAGTTCACGTTGGTGACTGTTGCGAACAGCGCCTCCTCGATAAACGCACTGACACTCTCGTCGCTCTTGCCGAGCCGCCGCGCATGGCTCGCATAGGAGGCCATGCCCTTGAGTCCGTACAACAGGATCTCCTGCAGCGACTGCATGTCTTCGTCTTTGCCGCAAACACCGATATCCGTGCAGCCGGTGCCGTTTTGCGTCTGTTCGCATTGGTTACAAAACATCTGACTCTCCTGGAGGGTTGGTGAACGCTTGATCGGGAACAGGAAGCATCCGCCTCCGCAGATTCACGATTGGGGGGAGTCGGCCAGTGAGGCTCGCACGTGATGACGCTGGACAGAGAATGCCCCCCTGCGACCGTTCACGCGGCCTGTTTTTCCGGGCCCTGCTTGCGGCACATCGGCTGTTTTCACCCGTGCGGCCCGCATTGGCTGCCACCACGATTCAGTCGAGCTTGTTGGTGATTTTCTCAAATTCCGCGGCATCAAAAGCCCGGAGCATGGTTGTTTTGACCGTCATCTGCCTGCGGAGACCGAGGACCAGCGCGACCGCCGTCGCTTCATCGGGAGCGGTGAAGACCAACACCCCGTCGATGCCGCCAAGCGTCCACGTGAGCGACTCAACGGCACCTCCGGCTTGATCGACTCTCTGATGAAAGGCTTCCGCGCGGCTGGTCGACGCCTTGATATCCGAGACGCCCTGTTCCGTGAAACTCAACAACACGACAAATCGAGCCATGGGACACCTTCCTTTTTCGGGTGGTGGGAGCCCTCAGGCAGGCACGGGACCATTCCGTGTCCCGTGACCAAACTCATTGAGGGGCGTTTCCAGGCGAGGGCACACGCGTCCCTGCCAATTCTTCACATCACTCGGAAGCGAGAGATACAGATAAGACGATCTGCTTATCTTGTTATCCGGCCAAGATAGAGCTTGTAATACCGGATGTCAAGGTCCTAAAATGCAGCGTCGAGTTTTTCCAACGTGTCTCCGCGAGTAACGGTCGAGAATCGAAGATGATTTCGCAAACGGTTGAATACGCCCTTCGCGCCGTCGTGACCATTGCCCAACACGAAGGACGTCCATGCACGGCTCGGATGATCGCGGAAATCACAAAGGTGCCCTCCGCGTATTTATCGAAACTCATGCAGGGACTGGTCCGGGGCGGATTGGTCCATTCGCAACGGGGATTGCATGGAGGGTTTGTGCTCACCGAATCCCCCCGGGAGATGTCGATTTGGGACATCGTCAACGTGGTGGAACCGATGAAGCGGTTCGAACAATGCCCTCTGGGAATTCAGTCACACGGATCGACTTTGTGTCCGTTGCACCGCCGCTTGGACCGAGCCATGGAGACCGTCGAGACCATCTTCCGGGAAACGACTGTCGCCGAAATGCTTTCTGAGCCGGGCAGCGTGACACCGTTGTGCGAAGAGCACAAAGTTTTCAGTCTCGACCTGCCCGCGCCCAAGCCGAAGAAAAAGCGACGGAAGCCAAACGCGAAGAAAAAGTGACGCGACGGCAAGCGTCCGCACGCTTGAGGTCTGCCGGGCTGCGCCCGACAATGCGTCCGTTGCCGAGCGAATCGCAGACGCCCGGCCGATCCTAATGAATCACGCCGGCAAGGCCGGATTCCCGTAGAGTCCCGAGCCTCGGTCCTGTCGCGAGCCAATCGGAAAACGGTCGCCCAGTTCGTTTGGCGATTCCCGAGAACATCCTGCGTCAAAAGCCGCTGCCATGACCATCACGGAAAGCGTTCAAGCACTGCTGAGCAGCAAAGGACGTGTCATTGAACGTTTTTACGAGCAATTCCTCACGACGTACCCCGAACTGGAGCGGCACTTCGAGGACCGTGACTTGACGGTGCAGGCCAGCATGCTGACCGTGGCGCTGGCGTCGGTGGAGGCGTACTATTCGCATCGGTTCTTCGCGACCGAGCATTACCTCAAGGTGCTCGGGCACCGGCACTATCACGAAGGTGTGCGTCCCGAAGATTACCCCAAATTCTCCAACACACTTCTCGAAATCCTGGAAGGATTTCTCGGCGACGACTGGAACCCCGAACTCAAAGACGAATGGCAGCAGGCGCTGGACCTCGCCATTGCCACCATGCGGGAGGGGTACA
This sequence comes from Planctomycetaceae bacterium, assembly GCA_029259845.1. GTDB lineage: Bacteria > Planctomycetota > Planctomycetia > Planctomycetales > Planctomycetaceae > JAHBXU01. The sequence goes on from JAJDEI010000122.1 coordinate 40,354, forward strand.
ACGAAACCTATACGTTGTGAGCCTCTCCGAGCGTCTCTCCGGAAACTGATGGCCCGTTTTTTCGGGAGGGCGAGGCTCCTGCCGCGACGTGACGATTCCGCCACAACTGCTGCGACCCGCTCTCCCGCGGGAGCCGATCCCCGCGATCCCAGTGCAAAGGAACGACCCCGACCACTCCGATTGCGGCTCGGCGGGTGCCTCGCCCGCCCATCCGGTGTTGAAACTCAGGCGGCGAGTTTCTGGACAGACTCTGAATCGGACGCCGCTCTCAATCGAGAACAAGGTGCCTGCCCCTCTCCCGTCAGCGGCGTCACAACGACGTTACAGCAGCGTCCGGCCGGCGACAGCTTTCATCAACGTCGCCGTCGGGGTGAAGCGGTCCCCCAATTCCCGCAGCGGTCCGAGCCATTGAAGCAGCGTGGCAGGGCCCACGTCGTTCGCCCAGCCGAACAAGCCTCGGGACCGCCGGGTCATGCCCAACCCGTCACGCAGGGCGGAATCGACAACTGCGAACTGATCGACGACTGACTCTTCCAGTGCCCGCGTGGCTTCGAGCAACATCGGCAGAAACATTCGCCGCGTGACCTCCTCGGCGGTGAAACGGCGCATTCCTCGCCGACGCTGCCGGATGATCTCGCTGACACGCGAGTCCAACGAACCGTTCAGGGCATCGTCGCGCGCTTCGTCCCTGGTCGGTTCGTTCGGCTCGGTCGCATAGAAGCCGCCGCCGGATTTGCGTCCGTGGCGGCCCGCCTTGTACATCGCAATCAGCATCTCGGACGGAAGGTACCGGTCCGGATAGGCCCGCAGCAGCGTTGCTCCCACCGCCAGCGCGACGTCGATTCCGAATTCATCCAACTGCCGCAACGGCCCCCAGGGCATGCCGAATTCGAGGGCCGACCGCTCCAACTGCTCCGGAGAGGCTCCTTCTAATAGCAGTTCGAGGGATTCTGTCAGGTAGGGCGATAGGACGCGATTGAGCAAAAACCCCGGGCTGTCGCGAACAACGATGGGCCGCTTCCCCAAAGTGATCGCGTAGCCCCGTGCTGCTCTCACGGTCTCAGGGACTGTCGCCTCCGCCCCGATGACCTCGACCAAGGGCCGCTCCTCGACGGGATGACAGAAATGAAGGCCGCACAGCCGTCCGGGATGCTCCAGGCATCGCGCCAAAGCGGAGATGGGAAGACTGGACGCATTCGATGCGACAATCGTTCGCGGCGCCAGGCACTCGTCCAATCGCGTCAGCACGGCTCTCTTGATCGCCATGTCTTCGGGAACCGCCTCGATCACCAGATCGGCACGTGCCAGTTCTTCCAACGATGTGGCGGCTGATGCCGTCGGTGGTCCGGACGCTTTGACGAAGTGGGGCCCCCGGAGAGGTTCGGCCGCGGATGAGTCCAGAATCTCACGCACGGCTCGCCGGGCCGCGACCTGGTTCGTGTCAAAGAGGCTCACACACAGACCTGCACGCACGTTGGCAAAAGCGATGCCGCGCCCCATCACGCCGGCACCGACGATGCCCACCGTGCGGATTCGTCCAGGCCCGCCCCACAACTCCGCGTCGGCTTGATTGGAATGCAGACGTTCCTGCTGTCTCGCCGTCTTGCTCATGATGCCGCCTTAGGACCGCGTCCCAATGAACTTCCCGTTCTCAGGGTGGCTGGGGCGAGATTCGGGTTTCGCAATTGTCGAAAGCGTTTCGCTTCCGGGGCGATGGGCGCGCCCTCTGGACCGCATACAGCCCCAGAAAACGAGCATGAGAGACCATCCGGGGATCAGATCGCCCCAGCCACCCTCAAGCGGGGACGCCCCCCGAACACCGCGCCGCGATTCCTCAGCCGGGATGTTATTTCCGGTCCGGTCCCTAGTCATGCCGCCTTCCGAACCGGAACAAAGGTCCGTGACGAATCCTCGTAACGGGACGCCACCAACGCCGCGCTCTGACCGCCGAAGGCGGCATTGTTCGTCAGAACATAGCGGCAGTCGACCTCGCGCGCCTGTCGGGGGACGTAATCCAGGTCGCACTCCGGACCGGGGGTTTCATGGTTCATTGTCGGCGGAATGACCCCCGATTGCAGGCTGAGCAAACAGACGGCCAGTTCGATCGCTCCGCATGCGGTGGTTGCATGTCCCATCATGCTCTTGGTGCTCGAAACGGGAATCTGATACGCCTGCCGGCCGAAGGCCTGCTTGATGGCAATCGTTTCCACCTTATCGTTGAGGTCGGTGCCCGTTCCGTGGGCGTTGATGTAGTCGATGTCTTCCGGATTCAACTCGGCATCCCGCAAGGCGCGCTGCATGGCCCGCACGCTGCCGCGCCCGGCGGGATGCACGTCGGTCACCCGGAACGCGTCCTGGGCCGAGCCGTACCCCACGATCTCGCCCAGAATATCGGCACCCCGTCCGAGGGCGTGCGCGAGTTCCTCGACGACGAACATGGCCGATCCTTCGCCGATCACAAATCCGTCGCGGTCGGCATCGAAGGGACGCACGGCTGACTGCGGGTCGTCGTTTCGTAGACTGAGCGCCGAGAGCCGCTGAAACCCCGTGAAACCGAACGGGTGGATCGTGCTATGGGCTCCGCCGCAGAGCATCAAATCGGCTTCGTCGTCACGGATCATTTGCGTCGCTTCACCGATCGCCTGCGTACTCGAGACGCAGGCGGAGACGCAATTGGCGACGGGCCCTTCCGCCCCCAGCATGCCTCCCAGGTGAATGGCCGGCATGTCCGGCTCGAACTCGCGTTCCACTTCGGGATCGAAAATCCGCAGGGCATGCTGAACAAAGTGGCCCTCCTCGCAGTCGCCGGTTTTTAGCGATTCGTGGACCGACCGGGTGAACGCATCGAAGTCTTCGAACGGTTCCCCACAACCGAGGTAGACGCCGAACCGCTCCGGATCGAACCTTGCCGTTTGGATACCAGCCTGTGCCGCCGCTTGAAGCCCCGCACCGATGGCGAACCGCGTCTGCCGGGGGCACGCCTGCCAACGGGCCGGGTCCTCCCCCACCGTGCTCAAATCCCAGTCGCGAACCTCGGCGGCGATTTGGACCGGAAGCTGTCCCGGGTCGAACAGCGTCAGCCGCCCCACACCGATCCGACCGGAGTACAACCCTGCGGCCAAGTCTTTGACCGTCGAGCCGATGGGAGTCACGCATCCGATGCCTGTCACCACAACACGCCGTCGCATCTCGAATCCTTTCGTCGTGCATCCGTTCGATAGCGGTGCTCGCTCGTTTCAGGGTGGCTGGGGCGCTGTTGGGGCAAGGGAAACGTGTCCTCAGACCGAAGACCGGGAGCGTGACACAAGTTGTTCACGGTCCACGGCCCCAGAGTTCCGTGCGGCTTGTCAATCATTGATTTCAGATCACCCCAGCCACCTCCTGCATTGAGCGGATTGCGACAGACACCCGGTGTCTTACCGATGACGTCCGCCATGAGTCGCGATTCATGTCACGCTTACCAGAGATGATGATTCCGAGATTGAGACACCGGGTGCCTCAACACGTCCTCACAGCTCGCACAGTCACCCGTTGTACCGACCGACGGCCACGCAACTGGCAAGGCCCCGTCCGAACATACTGAGGTTCAAAAAACGGTCTCCCGACGGCACGTTGCGGTCTTGCACGAGCCACAGTTGGCATTCCGGGTCCGGCTCGTCGGAGTTCCAAACAGGAAACAACTCGCCGTGCTTGAGGGCCAGCAGACTGGCGACCAATTCGATCGCTCCCGCGCCGGGACCCGCGTTCGACAGACAGCTCTTCGCCGCGACCACCGGCGTTTGCAGGCAGTGCACATCGAAGACGTCACGAATGGCGGCGGCTTCGGCCGCATCGGAAGTTTTCGTCCCCAAGCCGTGGGCGTGAATGTGTCCCACCGACTCCGGCCGAACACCCGCTCGTTTCAGTGACTGTTTCATCGCGCTGGCGAGTGCCTTGCCGCATGCGGCGGCTCCATCATGGCCGAGCCGGGACGCGGACGTGGCGGCGAGGATTTCGCCGTAAATCGGTGCTCCCCGTTGCAGGGCCGTCTCCAGCTTTTCCAAAACGAAAGCGGCTGCCCCCTCTCCCGGAGCAGGTCCGTTGCGTCTTCTGTCGAACGGTCGGCAGACGCCCGATTCTCCCGCCTCAGCGACGTCGCCCTCCAGCCGGGCCCGCATCTGGTTGAACGCGTTCAACGTCGTCCCGGTTGCCCCGACCAACATGGCGTCCGCATCGCCCCATGTGAGCTTGCGGACCGCCTCCGCCACGGCCATGTTGGCCCCCACGTCCCGCTGTGTGATCGTGTTGTTCGGCCCCTGTAAGCCATTCACGATCGCCAGATGACAGGCCGGCATGTTGGGAAGACACTTGAGAATCCACAACGGCTCCACTTCGGCGATGCCGGACGTTCCCCAACGGTCGAAGTCGAATTCGCCCCGCTCGTCGGAACAGGCCTCGATACCGGCCCGGAAATCCTCCGGTAGGATCGAAACATTGCCGGCGCCAAAGCAGACACCGGTCCGTTCGCGGATAGTCTCGTCCCAATCCAGCAATCCGCTGTCCGCCAGTGCCTGCTGACCGGCAGCGACTCCCAGTTGCGTCTCCCGGTTCATCAACTTGAGCGACTTGCGGATTTTTTTGCGCGTCGCCGCCGGCAGGTCGCCAAACTCGTCGATCCGGCCACTGAAGTCAGCGACGCCGATCGGCCTGCTCGCCTCGCCTTCGTTGGCTGAGGACGGGAGAGCCGCTGCCGTCGCCGGGCAGATGAGCGACTGCCAGAACTGATCGACGGACCGCCCGGCAGGACTGACCACACCGACACCGGTGATCACAATGCGGCTGCGGTCAGGACCGGATCGATTCGTCGGAAAACGGGGCATACGTCACCATGCTCGGAACCGCCAGACGCCCGATACTGATGGGAAAAGACGGCATCCGGTGCAATGCTATTACTCGACATCCGATGCAGCCGTCCAGACCAGTTTCGCAGCGGGCGGACTTTTGCTGAGGTGCTCGCAAACGATGCTCCTCCTCAGTGCCCGGAGCGTTAGCGACGGGTCGGTCACAACATCAACCGACACCCTTCCGTTGGAAGAATCAAGCCGCCTGCTTGCCGCGGGTTGCTTCCAGCTTGCCCAAAATGGCGGCCGCAGCCCGCTCGATGCCGCCCCGCTGGGCGACGTCCCCCTTGAGTTCGGCTAACGCATGCACCACATCCTGTCGCTCAAGCTCGGAAGACAACAAGCGGTCGAGCGTTCGCGTGATTTGTCCGACGGAAGGGGCGTTCTCCAAGAGGAACGTGAACTCGGGCATCAACTCCCGCCCCGCCAGCAGGTTGACGAGCGTGATGTAGCGGCAGCGCAGCAGCACGATTTTCAGGAGGACCATCAGCCAGGGAAGCCGGTACATCACCACTGCCGGTGTTTCCCGCGCGAGCAGCTCCAGGCTGACCGAACCGGACACCATCAGGCAACAGTCAGCCGCCTCGATGATTTCAGAAGTTCGTCCGACCAGCAGTTCAATCGGCAGACGCTCGTGCTCCGCGGCCATGAAGCGGCGGCACAGGTCCTCGTGTTCGGGCTTGTAACAGGCGACGGCGAAGCGGACATCGGGATGCTGCGCGTGCAGGTCGGCGATGACACGGAGCATGACCGGGAAATTCCGGGTTACCTCCTTCTTGCGGGAGCCAGGCAACACGCCCACGATGCGCTGTTCTTCTCGCTTCAGATACTGGATCGTGTCCCGATCCAGTTCGTGCCGCGCCACGTCCTCGAAGAACGGATGGCCGACGAATTCCACGTCGATGCCCCGCTCCCGGTACCAGTCGACCTCGAAGGAGAGCGCAGAGAGCACATAGTCAACAAACTTGCGGACCTTGCGAATCCGCCACGGTGCCCAGGCCCACAACTGCGGCGGGAGGTAGTAAATCACCGGGATGCCTTGCTTTTTGGCCTGCCGGGCGATCCACCAGTTGAACCCCGGACAGTCGACCAGCACCACGGCATTGGGCCGTTGCTCGCGAAATGAGCGGCCCGCCTGGCGAATCAAACCGATAAACGTCCACAGCAGCGGCAGGACATCGAGCAGCCCCATCACAGCGAGGTCGGCGAGCGGATGCAGCAGCCGGCAACCGACTTGCTCCATCTGCTTGCCGCCAAACCCGGTGAACCGCGCCTGCGGACAACGGCGACGAATCTCCGTGATCACCTGAGCGGCATGCTGATCGCCGCTCGGCTCGCCAACCGAAAAAAAGAGGTGCATCCTTGCACGTCCTCTGTGACCGACATAATGACGTCCGCTCCCTAGCGGTCGCGGCTAAACCGACAACGAGATACGACTTATCCCAGAATTGCTATGCCCCGGCACCGACCGGCTCTTCACCGGGGGCCTCTTGCAGGAGACCGTCGAAACTCTCGCCGTTGGTGTACAGCGATTCGACGAACCCCTTGAGGTGGTCGCTGCGGGTGTGGTGCTGGAGTTTGCGGAGGGCCTTGGATTCGATCTGCCGGATGCGCTCGCGGGTCACCTTGAAGATCCGCCCGGTTTCCTCCAGCGTGTAACTGTAGCCGTCGCCCAGGCCGTACCGCAGCTTGATGATCTCCCGCTCGCGGTAGGTGAGGCTCTTGAGCACATGGTCGATCTTGTCCCGCAGCATCTGATGCATGGCGGAGTCGGCGGGCGTCCCTTCGCTGGCGTCTTCGAGGAAGTCGCCGTAGGAAGAGTCCTCACTCTCGCCGACCGGTGTGTCGAGTGAGATCGGGTGCTTCCAGGTCTTCATGATCCGTTCGGTTTCCTCGACGCCCAGGCCGACCTCCTTGGCGAGTTCCTCGATGGTCGGTTCGCGACCGGTTTCCTGGCGAATCTGCTCGCTCTTGGCTTTGAGCGTGGAGATGCTTTGGAACATGTGCACGGGAATCCGAATCGTGCGGGCATGATCGGCCACCGCACGGGTGATCGCCTGGCGAATCCACCATGTGGCGTACGTGCTGAATTTGTAGCCACGGCGGTATTCGTACTTTTCGACGCCCCGCATCAGGCCGGCATTGCCCTCCTGGATGAGGTCGAGAAACGACAGGCCCCGGTTTCGGTATTTCTTGGCGATTGACACGACCAGCCGCAGGTTTCCACCGGACAATTGTTGCTTGGCATGCGTCCAGGCATCGAAGCGACACTTGATCTTCCGCAGACGGGCACGAAACTCCGCCGGTGTTTCGTGCGTCAAATCGACGAGATCATCGAGCTGCGTCTGCAACATGCGAATTTCGTCACGGGCGTTCAGACGCCGCGACAGACGTTTGATCCGCTGTTCGATGTCCTTCATCTGATCGGCGATCTGCTCCATCCGCTTGACGAGCGGCTGCAAGCGATGCGTCCGTACGGAAAGTTCTTCGCACAAGGTGCACATCTTGCGGCGGCGGATGACCATTCGCGCGGCAGCCGCTTCCCGCTCTTTCTTCGACCCCGAGGTCATCTTGATCTCGAAATCCTGGCGATTTTGCTCCATCAAAATCCGGAGCGTCGGCAAATTGATCGGCATGCGTCCGAGAATCTGCTCCTTGCGGGAGTTCTCGGTCTCCGACGTTCGCAGCGTCCGCTCGAACGGGAGCTCGCCGGCATGAACCTTTTCCAGTGTGTCGACCGCGAAATTGAGCGCGAAATCGGACTCCACCAGCGTGCGGCGGAACCGCTTGCGGGTGATCTCAATCTGTTTGGCCAGAAAGATTTCGTCTTCCCGTGAAAGCAGCGGAATGTTGCCCATCTGGCTGAGGTACATGCGAATCGGATCGCGGGACGACATGGCCGCCGCCGTCTCCGGCTCAATCATCGATTTGGCGGCGTCGCTCGGCTCTTCGACCTTCTCCGCCTCATGCATCCGCGTTTTTTCAGCCACGGTATCTGGTGCGTCGGGATCGTTGACGAGCGGCAGATCGATCTCCTCCAGGCAAAGAATGATCTTGTCCACCAGCGTGGGGTCACCCCCTTCGTCCGGTAGAAATTCGTCCACAGCCTGGAATGTCAGAAACCCTCGCTTCTGCGAAGCCTGGGTCAGCACCCGCAACCCCTCGTCGAGTCGATACACGGTCTACTCCTCGTCCTCAGTCGAAAATGGTCTGCCTGAAGGCCGGACGTCCGTGCCAAGCCATCATCGGCATGCGTTATTTGAAGAAAAGCCCGGCAACAACGGCGTCGCCCTGATGGCCTTTGTGAATGAATCCGCCCTGAACCAGTTCGTCACTTACTCGATTAGTACCCAACTTGAAGCAATTCGCCAACGGCCCACGCATGGATTCGATGCAGAAACGTCCGATTGACAACACCGCCTTACGGTGTCAGACGCGGCTGGCTGGCCCCGGGACGGCGGTGATCCAACATTGATGCCCGCACTGGCGAACTGTTCGCGGCGCGGGGGCATCGCCCACCCAAATCGTCCGGCCGGAAGGCCCGAGAAAGCTGGTTCTCATCGGCAGCATCCTTACCATCTCACCGAGAACCGGGAATCTGCAACGCGTTGACTCCCCGGTCTGTTTTGCTGTTCGTCGTCGCTCACTTCTGCAGTCTGCTAACGCCATCACGCAACGAACATTCGCAAAACACCGCCTCACAGGCGTTGAGGCCGCCATCCTACCACATCTGACCATCCCGTCCACGCAATTTCTGCCGGAGGACCTGATTTCCCCGAAATTCAAAACCTCAAGAGAATTACTACGGTCGAGAGCCCTGCAGGTCAACCGGCTTCCTGGCCAAATCCGCCAGCAAGAAGCATTTCCCAGCCGGAATGGAGCGAACCGGTAGGAAGAGTTCGTGTCGACAGTTGTAACGAACGAAACAATCCGGCGCCCCGCTGTTCACTGCATCTCGCCGGTTGACCGAAGCTTCAGTGCGACCTATGATGACTTTGGAAGACACCGGCTTTTATCCATCTGCCATTGCACCAATGACCCACAGCCTGCGCAACATCGCCCTGCTGCTTAGCCTGCCTCCCCACGGGAGGTCTTAGGCCGGGTTTCGATTGTTTCAAGACGTACACCCACCCTGAGGCTTCTCCCGGAGCCTCAGGGTTTTTTCGTTGTTGGCTTTTGGCGGTTGGCTGGTGGGGCTCGAACAGAGACAGCGGGAGACTGGCATGTTTCGATTTGAGAAGCTGGACGTCTGGCCGGAGGCGATCGCCTTGAGCGATCGTGTCTATGAGGCGACGCGTCGGTCAGCCGTCTCGATTTCGGCCAACATCGCTGAAGGCTCCGGACACGGAACAGATCCGGAGTGTCGCCGCTTCATTGAAATCGCCTCCGGCTCCCTGATGGAAACCGTCTCCCATCTCACTATCGCCAGCCGCCAACGATTCCTCTCGGAACCCGACTTTCGAGACCTCGACGACCACTGCGAACGCATCGAAAAAATGCTCAGATCCCTTCGCAATCGATTGATAGCCACCAACAAATAGCCACCAGCCAACAGCGAAAAACCCATGCCCCAATCGCCGCCCGCCACCCGCCACCAGCCACCAGCCAACAGCCAGTCGATCACCATCTTCGACACCACACTCCGCGACGGCGAGCAGTCGCCCGGGTGTTCGATGTCCATCGACGAGAAAATGGAAGTCGCCCGCGCACTCGTCGAACTGGGAGTCGATGTGATCGAAGCTGGCTTTCCCATCGCCTCGCCGGGTGACTTTGAAGCAGTCCGGCGGATCGCGCGGACCTACGGTGAGCAAACCACCATCTGCGGACTGGCCCGCTGCCGTGTCGACGACATCGACCGGGCCTGGGACGCCCTCAAGGATGCCCAGGACGTCCGCGTGCATGTTTTTTTGGCGACATCGGCCATTCATCGCGAGCATAAGCTCAAGATGGCGAAGGAAGAAATCCTGCGTCGGTCGGTCGAGATGGTCAAGTACACCGCCGACAAGATGGCCGCGCGGCCCGACATCACCACTCCCAACGTGGAATTCTCCCCCGAGGACGCCGCCCGCACGGAACTCGACTTCCTCTGCGAAGTAGTCGAGAAGACCATCGAGGCCGGCGCAACGACCGTCAATATCCCGGATACCGTCGGCTACGCCACGCCCAACCATTTTTTCAACGTCATCAAGACGCTCAAAGAGAAGGTGTCCAACATCGATCGGGCGGTCATCTCGACCCACTGCCATAACGATTTGGGCCTCGCCGTCGCCAACAGTTTGGCCTGTGTGGAAGCCGGGGCGCGGCAGATTGAATGCACCATCAACGGCCTCGGTGAGCGGGCCGGAAACGCCGCCTTGGAGGAACTGGTCATGGCCCTTCGCACCCGGCACGATTACTACGGAATCGATACCAACATCAACACCGAGCGTTTGTTCCCCACCAGCCGCCTTGTCTCCAGCATCACCGGCATGAAGGTGCAACGGAATAAGGCGATCGTGGGCCAAAACGCCTTCGCCCATGAGGCGGGCATCCATCAGCACGGCATGTTGCAAAACAGCTCGACCTACGAGATCATGCGGCCTCAGGATGTCGGCTTCGTCGGCACGAACCTCGTCTTGGGGAAACACTCCGGCCGCCACGCCTTCCGCGATCGCGTGGTGCAGCTCGGCTACACGCTTGACGAGGAGATATTCCAGAAAGTGTTCGACGATTTCATCGCGCTGGCTGATAAAAAGAAGGACGTCTACGATTCGGACATCGCCGCGCTCGTCGAGCAGCGGGCGCATCAGGCTCCGGCCACCTGGACGATGACGACGTTCCACGCTTTCGGGGGCACCGGCACGATCCCCACTGCCACCATCGCCCTCACCCACGAAGACGGACACACATCGCAAGACGCCTCCACCGGCGACGGCCCGGTCGATGCGGCCTTCCACTGCCTGGAACGGATCGTCGGCATCGATGCGACGCTCCGCGAGTACAACGTCCGCAGCGTCTCCAGCGGCAAGGACGCGATGGGCGAGGTGACCGTCGAGATCGACTGCCAGGGCCGCACCTACCACGGCAAAGGCCTCAGCACCGACATCATCGAGGCCAGCGCCCTCGCCTACCTGCAAGCCCTCAACAAATCCCTCGCCTCCAACGGTCGCGAACCACACGCGGCTAAGGGGGTGTAAGGGGCAGTTTGGCGGAATCCACCGTCCGCATCCTGGGTTTCACCTCGATTACCCACCCGGCGATTCGATTCGGCAGTGGCAACGAGACCGGCGCAACGAGTTGCTCGACCGATCGTCGACTGGGGAAAAACGGGTGAAGTCTGGAGCCGGCAACAATTCGTGGGGACGGAAGTTCGAGAGGTTCAGCAACAGCGCGGTTCGACGAAATGGTGTCTCGACCCGCTGTGCAACAATCCTCTCCCGACCCCGCCGCAGTGCATCCAACAAGATGGCTTGCTTCCGCGGTGATGATTCACAAGAATATCGCACTGCACTTTGATTGAGGCAGCAAACCCGACCAGCTGCCATAGACGTTGGTGTGAAGATCACAACAGGGTGATCGCCG
>JAJDEI010000123.1 GCA_029259845.1 Planctomycetaceae bacterium
CCCCCACGACGCTGGTCCGCAAGTGATCGTGACGAGTCTTCCCGCGCTGCTGCAACCTGTCCCGACGCAAAGCAACCGGAAAGAGGGAACGCGGCTGTTCACGGTCGGCGGAGAGCTGGACCTCGATGAGTTTCTGTACTGGCTCGTTTCGCGGGGATTCGAGCGGTCGAGCGCGGTTGAAGTTCCCGGCGAGTTTGCGGTGCATGGGGGGATCGTCGATGTCTTTCCGCCGGACGCCATCGATCCGCTACGGATCGAGTTGTTCGGTGACGAGATCGACTCAATCCGCAGATTTGCGGTCGAGACGCAGCGGACGGTTGAACAACTGGACTCCGTAAGCTTGACGGTCGTTGCACCGGTTGAGGCCCCGAATGAGGGAACCATTGAGGCGACGGACGGCCAGGAGGAGGCGGGCGAAACCGCAAGCGGTGGCGGGGGACATTTTCTGGATGAGTTGCCGGACGATGCGTGGGTCGTGCTGAGCGAGCCGGGTGATCTGATCGCCGAGGGACGGAATTATTTTGAGCGGCTGAGGGAGTCGCGGGGATTGTTCTCCATCGAGTCGACGATGGCGCGATGCCTCGCCCGCTCGACGGTGAGCGTCGCGGCGATTAGTGAAGGGCGTGAAGAGACCTATTGCAGACTCCCGTCGGAGTCGATCGAGCGGTTCACCGGGCCGAAAACGGAGGTGTTGCAAGAACTGGCATCGGTTGTCGACCACGATGAACGGGTCTTGATCGCCTGCCACAACGAGGGGGAGCGTGAGCGATTGGGTGAGCTCCTCGCGCAATCGGAGGCGGACCTGGATGGCCGCGTGCAGTTGTGTCTAGGGAGCGTGAGTCGCGGGTATCGGCTGGCGAGTCTGGGACTGATTGTGCTGAGCGACCATGAGTTGTTCAGTCGCACGCTGGTTCGGCGCGCGAAAAAACGCCCGGGGGTTGCAACCCCTGGGCGTATCCAGAGCCGCGCGATCGATACGTTCCTGGATCTCAACGTGAACGATCTGGTCGTGCATCTTTCGCATGGAATCGCCCGGTACCGCGGGATGGAGTTGTTGGAGCGGGAGGGGCGCCGCGAGGAGCATCTGTTGCTCGAATTCCGCGACAAGATGCGGATGTATGTGCCGGTCACGTTGATTCACCTCGTGCAGAAATACATCGGCGGGGCGAAGACGGCGCCCAAATTGTCGAAGCTGGGCGGAACCGGGTGGGCGGCAAAGAAGCAGCGGGTGAGCGAGGCGGTCGCCGACATGGCGTCGGACATGTTGCGTTTGCAGGCACAACGGGAATCAAAGCCCGGATTCGCCTGTCCGCCCGACTCCCATTGGCAGAACGAGTTTGAAGAGGCGTTCCCATACGTCGAGACGGACGATCAGGTTGCCGCGATCGCCGACTGCAAACAGGACCTCGAACAGACACGGCCGATGGACCGGCTCATCTGTGGGGACGTGGGCTTCGGCAAGACAGAGGTTGCCATGCGAGCCGCGTTCAAGGCGATCGACTCCGGCCGACAGGTCGCAGTGCTTGTGCCGACAACGGTCCTTGCCGAGCAGCACTTCCGCACATTTCGCGACCGAATGGCCGAGTATCCGATCACCATCGAGACGCTGTCACGGTTCCGCAGCAAGGGGGAGCAGCGGGAAACGCTCGCCGGGATGGAGGCCGGCATCGTCGATTTGGTGATCGGCACGCATCGCCTGGTGCAAAAGGACGTGCGGTTCAAAGACCTGGGCCTGTTAATCGTCGATGAGGAACAGCGATTCGGCGTCGATGCCAAGGAGGTGCTCAAGCGGGTGCGATTGACGGTCGATGTGCTGACGATGACGGCGACGCCCATTCCGCGAACGCTGCACTTGTCGCTGCTGGGCGTGCGGGACATCTCCAACCTGACGACGCCGCCACAGGACCGCGTGTCGATCGAAACACGGAGTTGCCGATGGGATGGCGAACTGATCCGTGCTTCGATTGTCCGGGAACTGAACCGGGGCGGACAGTGCTACTTCGTTCACAATCGGGTGTACAACATTCAGTCGGTCGCCGACCGGCTGCAATCGATCCTCCCGGAGGCGACGTTTGCCATTGTGCACGGACAGATGCCCGAGTCGATGATCGAGGAGAACATGCTGGCGTTCGTCAGCGGCAAAGTCGACGTGCTGGTGGCGACGACGATCATCGAAAGCGGGCTCGACATCCCCAACGCCAACACCATCTTCATTCATCAGGCGGACAAGTACGGACTGGCGGACCTGCACCAACTGCGCGGCCGCGTGGGGCGATACAAGAACCGGGCCTATTGCTATCTCGTGCTCGAAGAAGGCAAGAGCATCACGACCGCCGGAGCCAAGCGGCTCAAAGCGATTGAGGAGTACAGCGAACTGGGGGCCGGGTTCAAAATCTCGATGCGGGATCTGGAGATTCGCGGGGCGGGCAACATTCTCGGCACCGAGCAGAGCGGGCATATCGCGGCGGTCGGGTACGAACTCTACTGCCAGTTGCTGGAGAACGCGGTCCGCGGGCTCAAACAACTTCCGCCCCGGCGACGGCCGCACGTCAACGTCGACCTGCCGATCACGGCGTTCGTGCCCGACGAGTACGTCCCTCCCGGCCGGGAGAAAATCGAGGTGTATCGGAAGGTCTCAGCAACCGTCAATCCGGTGGAACTGGAAGACGTGGCCAACGAGATGCGCGACCGGTTCGGTCCCCCGCCGGCAGCGGTCGAGCGGCTGATCGCCCTGCGGGAACTGCAACTTCTCGCCGATGCCTGGGGAATCGTGGCCATGCGATTCGAGGACCGCTATACCCGGTTCGACTACACCGACCCGCTGAAGATTCACGACCTGGCGGCGCACGTGGGTCCGGATCTGCGGATCGCCGACCGACGGAACGCCTACCTGGTGATGCCTCACGAAATGGAGGGCGAGGAACTGCTCAGGCATCTTCAGGACGTTCTCAGGCCGTCCGAATGAATCGTGAAGCCCCATTCTTCATGACAGATTGAATCTCGTTCCCAAGTTCCAGTCACCTCGTTCCCAAACTCCGGTTTGGGAACGCTCTTTCGCGAAACTCCGATTCACGAACGGCGAAACAGAGTTACGCAGGACATGTATTCCCAAGCGGGAGCTTGGGAACAAGTTGCGGCCTTTCTGTCTTCGGGGCGCTGACCTGTCGCCAAGGTAAGTGTTCACAGGGTGGGGGGGTCAGGCACCATTTTCGGCGGGAAGCGGTCTCCGACACAAAGGACGTGATGGCCAAAAATGGTGCCTGACCCCGAATCTTCCGTGAAAAACTCGTCCAATCTGTGAACGGCTACGTCGCCAAGCGACAAACTGAGCCCGAGCGTTCTGCGGGCCGAGCGCCGCACGAACAAACGACGGGGACGATCGGGTTCCGGCCCGGTTGGGCAAGCCGGGGAAGGCTCGCGGGACACCGCCTCGCTCATCGGGAAAATGAGGCCGCAGTCCCTGTGAAAATTCCGTCGCGCTCACGACAGGGTGATAGGTTTCGTGTGAGGCCAACGGCTCCATCGTTGACCGGACAAGCGACTCGAACGTCCTTCGCACCCTCGCCACAGAGGACCGTCGGAGTGCCTGTCCCGGTCAATTGGCTTTCGACTCGGCATCGCAACGTCCCGTCCGCCTGTGCGATGCCGGATGGAGAGTAACCGCTCCCAAGGAGCTTCCGGCCACCTGACAGAAAACGACGCGGCTAAGGACGTTCCTGTCTCCCGGTGGCGTGGTCGCGTTCAGACCGCCTGTGGTGGCTCGGCAGTATCTCGGCTTGTGCCTTCTGACTGATTCTTGTCATTCATTTTTTCGGAACACTGCGATGAAAAGCGTCTCCCTGAAATGCCTGCGAAAGCTGCTCTCAGGCGCGTCCTTGACGTTTGTTCTGGCGATCGGCGTCGTGATGGCGGTTGCGTCGGCTGATGACGTGCAGCAAGGGGGGGGCGATTTCGATAACGATGGCGGTGGTGCCCCGCATGCCGGCGAGCCGCGTTTCGGCGGCCCGTCATCCCTCCTCCCGGCCGAACCGCCTCCGCCGGGAACGATCGGCCGGACCTATTCCCTTCCTTCCCGGCCGGTCCCGGCGAACAAGCACCCTCGCATTGGCATGATCGATGTGTGCACTGACGCGGCGGTGCATGTCATCGTCCGTTGGACGAACGACTTCCGCAGCGAAGAAACGCTCAAAGGGTCTCGGGACGAATGCAATCCGTCTCTGTGGCACTTCGAGTCAAAACCGCTGTTGCCGGGCCTGACGCAGATCTACCGTGTCGAGGTGTACCGAGGCGAAGCGGGCAGCGCCCCGGTGGAAGTCCGCTATGTCCGCCTTGTGCGGGGCCGGATCGTGTACCTCACCGTCTAGCGATCACCGTCTGATCGCCGGTTGAAAAAGCCTTTCTCCCGAGAGCCCGCGGCCAATGCTGCGGGCTTTTCTCGTATGCCGAAACAAGGCGGGAGGACTGGTGATTATCCACGGAAGAGCTTTCGTGGGACACCCGATACCCAACCGGCGAGAACGAAGGAACACTGGGCGTCTCTCCGGAAACTGGTGGCCCGATACTCCGGTGCCGCAATTCAGGGGCCGTGTTTTCCGGACAGGCTCTGAGTTCGTCAATGAGTCGACTGGTTTGCCTGCCGGCTCTCCCAGTCCGGGAGGCGCTGGGCGTAGTCGTGAGCCTGTGCGACGAAATCGACGCCGACGGCCGACTTCCAGGCGTCGAGCAGGCGGCGGAAGACCGGTCCCGGCTGACCGTCGCCGATGGGTTGACCTTCGAACGTCGAGGCAGGGACCAGCGCATAGGTGGTCGCCGTGCAAAAGATCTCGTCGGCGGTGAGGGCTTCGTACCGGCCCAGGTTCGCTTCGCGGACCGGGATACCCGCTTGCGCGGCCACTTCCATTGTCATGCCGCGGCTGACGCCCAGCAGAATGTTGCGCGGCTCCGGCGTGAGTAGCTCCCCGTTCTTCACGAGGAAAATGTTCCAGCCCGGGCCCTCCGCCAGAAAACCATCCGGATCGAGCAGCACGGGCCAGCGCCCCTCGCCCATCCGTGCGGCCTGGAGCACGGACATTTGATAGTGCAGGCGGCTGCGCGTCTTCGCCTTCGCATCGAGAAGGTGGGCCGGAATCGCCTGTTGCGCCGGAATGACGAGTTGCACCCCGGCGTTGTACTTTTCTGCAAACGGTCCCATGTGCGTGACCAAGGGCCAGCAGTTGATGGACACCGTCGGCTGCTGTGGCTCGGGAAGGGCCGACCGGTACAGCGGTAGCGGGCCGCGCGACACGTCATGCATGATTTGCCAATCCATGTCGACCGACTCCGTCGGCAGATTCCGTTCCAGCGTTTCCAGCGTGACGCGTTCCATCTCCTCCAGGGTCAGCCCGCAGTCGATCTCCAGCAACCGCAACGAGGCGTAGAGGCGGCCGAGATGCTCGCGCAGCCGGAACGGCTTACCGCCGTAAGTCCGCGTCATCTCGAAGGCCATATCGCCAAACATGAGCGCCGAGTCGAAGATCGAGACGCGGGCCTCGCTTTCCGGAACGAACCGGCCGTTGAAATAAACTCTTCGCTGTGACATGCGTCGCTCCTGTGAGAGTCGTCTGTTGCGACCGCTCTTGACGGGCGGCTCCTGATTGTGCCGCTCGAACCGGTCGGAGAGCAAGCCGATGGCGGTGTCCGCAGGTCCTTGCTGGCATCCGGTCGATGGGGGGGGCTGGGGTGATCTGAAAACGATGATGAGCCAGACGCGCGGAATTCTGGGGCTGTGGACGGTGAACGAAGCGTGTCACGGCCCCAGTGTCCGGTCGAACGCGATTCCTGGCGGGCGCGGCTAAACGGGGCGGCCAAGCGGGCGCGGACAGACGGACGCGGCAGATCCGTGTCGTCGGCTGTGGCAGGATACACTATCCTGAAGGAAGCATCGGACCGGCCCGTGTGTTGTGCCGATTCTGTGTCCTTTGGTCTCGCCGCAGTTGTGGGAGAATTCATGTTGCCAAGTGGTTGTCGCTGGGGCTTCGTTGCCGTCGCCGTGTTGATTGGCGGAGCGGGCACGGCCCCCACGCAAGTCATCCCCGGTTTGGATCGCAGCGAATGGTCCGGTGCGCAGTTTGTCCCCCAGGACCGGCAGACGCACAATCTCCTCGAACGGGCTCGTGCCCAACTGACAGACCCGGAAGGCGACTGGCGGCGGGGCCTCGAACTGGTGCAACGAATCATGGATGGCGCCGAGGACCATTTCTCCGATCGACAACTCGGCGGGAGTCTGCGGGGGAGCGCGGAATCGCTGCTGGCCGGGTTGCCGGCAGACGGCCGTCGGCTCTACGAACAGCTCTCTGGAGACGAGGCCCGCGCACTTCAGGAGGCGGCGGCCGCGTCGGACTTCGCGCGGCTGGACGAGGTCGTGAGGCGCTATTTCTTTACCCGAGCCGGACGTGAAGCGGCGTTCACCAAAGCGGCGACCGAGATGGACCGCGGGCATTTCCTGACGGCGGCCCGCTTGTTCGAGCGGCTTTGGCGGTTGGACCGGCAGTGGTCCCCGCCGGGAGACGGCCACTGGGAGCGGTCAGTCATCGCCTACTGGAAGGCCGGATTCCCGCAGAAGAGCGAGGCTCTGTGGCAGGAAGCGGTTGCGGGTGAGTCTCCAGTCAGCGTGTGGCGCGGAGGGCCGATTCCCAGTTTGCCGTCGCACGGCGACGTCATGCGGTGGTTGCAGCAACAACTGGGGGATGCCGGACCGTCCTCGGAGACGGCTGTCGCGGATTGGCTTGTTCCCGGGGGCACCGCCGATCGCAACGCCTCCGCTGTCGCGACCAGCCCTCTGTTTGACAACGCCTGGCGGTCCCCTCTGCTGGCGATTTCAGACGCCAAATCCCCGGATCGGCTCAGCGACCTGCAGATCGCCGCCGACAGTGTCATCAACGTTGCGAAAGACGAGCCGCAATGGCAAACGTACGCCGTGCCGGAGCCGCTGGTCGTCGGTGAGACGGTCCTGTTCTCGTCGTATGGACGGATCAAGGCGGTGGATGCGCAGACGGGCAAATTTCGTTGGCAGGCGGCTGATGCCGACCCCGTCTTCGAATATCTGGCCCAGGGTTCGGAAACCGGGCAAAGTGCTTCACAGCCTTTGGGCTCCTCGGCGTTGGACGCTTTTGTCGCCCAGCGCGCATGGCTCGACGCCACGTCGGCTTCCCTGTCCAGCGACACTCACCGCGTCTACGAGGTTTTCGACTCCGGCATGCTTGCTTCTCGGCAGTCCTACGCCTTCGGCGTGACTGAATCCCACCCGTTGAGTCCGCCGTCGTACAACCGGCTGCGGGCCTACGACATCCGGACCGAGGGAAAGTTGCTATGGGAAGTTGGCGGACCGACGGGGCGGGTCTCGCTGCCGTTGGCCGGCACGTTTTTTCTGGGGGCTCCGCTGCCGGTCGCAGGGTCGTTGTACGTGCTCGGCGAGGAGCGGGGACAGGTGCGGCTCATCGTGCTGGATCCGGAAACCGGCGACGTCCGGTGGTCGCTCGCCTTGCTGAACACGGCCGCGGACATCAACAAGGACTACGAGCGCCGGCTCGCCGGCCTCAGTCCGTCCCAGTCCGGGGGCATGCTCATTTGCCCCACCGGAGGAGGAATGGTGGTCGCCGTCGATTTCGCGTTGAGGTCATTGCTCTGGGCTCATGTCTACGAGGAACCGAAACCATCGCAAGTCTCGAACAACGTGCGGGGCCGCTTCCCGCAATTTGGCGATCCGGCCTCCGACATTCCGTCGACGCGGGACCTGTTGGCGGCGCGGCGCTGGCACGGGCCTGCGGTGCTGATCGCCGGTCGATTTGTACTGCTCACACCCTCCGATCATGCGGCACTGCATTGCGTGACGTTACTGGATGGCCAACCGCTTTGGTCCCGCCCGCGGCAGCGACTGATGTCTCAGGCGGGCGTCTATCGCGATGCGGTGATCCTCATCGGCGAGCGGCATGTCGAGGCGGCGCAAATTGAAACCGGCGAGACGATCTGGTCGCTTCCTCTGGGGATGCCCGGCGGGCGGGGCGTCCGCGAGGGGCATCTGCTTCACGTGCCTCTTCGCGGCGGCGAAGTGGCAACGGTCGATCTCGGCAGCGGGCGGTTGCTCGCACGCTCGGCGACTCGCTCCGGCTCTGATCTGGGCAGCCTTGTCGCTGCCGGGGGACGTCTCTTCTCACAAACCGCGACAGAGCTGCGAGGCTTTCGGTCACTGGACGAGGTTGAACAGCAGATCGCCGCTGATCTCGCTGTTGACCCCGGCGACCCCGCTGCGTTGTCCGTCCGTGGCGAACAACGGCTGCATGCCGGTCAGACGGATGATGCATTGGCCGATCTGCGCACGTCGTTCAAAACAGACCCGGACGACCGTGTCAAAGGGTTGGTCGTCAGCACTCTGCTGGAACGGCTGCGTGAAGACTTTGTCGCCCACCGGGACACGGTCCCCGAACTCGACCGGCTGACCAGCGACCCGGGCCAACGCATTCAACTGGAGCGCACGATCGCCGAAGGGTTGGAAGCGGAAGGCGATTTCGTCGAGGCGTACGGCCGCTACCTGCAGATGCTGGCTCTCGAAGGGCTCGCCAGTCATTACGAACACCTCAGTGACGAGCATACGGTTCGCCTGGACCGCTGGGTGCAGGGCCGGCTGCAGCAGCTCTATGAGCGCACCGCGCCTGCGGATCGGCCGCGTCTTGATGAACCGACGGTCGCTGTTGTCGAATCGGTTGTCGCCAGCGGTGAGATGGATCTTCTCTTCCACGCGGCATCGTCCTTCAATTGGCACCCGGCGGGCCAACGAGCCTTGCAGGTGCTCACCGACCGGATCGATCCTCAGCAGAATCCGCTCCGGGCCGAAGCCCTCTGGCTCAAACGCAGGAGAGAAGGCACGCCGGAGCAGCGGGCCGAAGCGGCCTCCCGGCTTGTCCGGCTCTATGGGGATCATGGACGGGGCGAACTTGCCGATTCCCTCCTCAGGGAGCTGAGCGGACAGTACGCTGACGTTTCGGTATCTGAAGATGCGACCGGCAGTGAGATCGCCGCCGCGCTGCGGGAAGAGCCATCCGTCCAGGCGGCGCTGGCGGATGTGATCGATTGGCCGACCGCATCGGTCCAGGTCAGCAAGCGACAGGCAGCGACCCGTCAACAGCACACGATTCCCCTGCCCCTGATCGGCCCGGTCGACCCCCTGTTTACGGCGACCAGTTTTCAAACGGACTCGCGTGAAGTGACCGCCTTCGACGGTTTTGGGCGTCCGGAATGGACAGACCGTTCGCCATCGCGTTCCGGTTTCGGGCTCCCCCAATCGGCCTATGTGGAACGTCGCGGGCATCGCGCGGTCCTGTTTTTCGGCGACCGGTTTCGTTTGATCGACATGCTCGGCGACCAGCAGAAGCCCCGAACGATCGTGGAAGGTGAGTTGATCGAATGGAACCGGCAGGACCGGTTGGGGCGGGCGACGCGGTTGCAGATCGGACCACCGGGCCTGCGTGGCCGATGGCGAAGCATCAACGGGACAGACGACTATCTCGGCAACCTGGGCCCACTCACGGACGACTTGTTGTGCTACCAAGTGGGAGCGACCGTCTTTGCGGTCGATCCGTTCAACGGCGACGAACTTTGGCATGTCGATGGGCTGCCGCGCGGCTGTGAGATTCTTGCCGACGAACAATACGTGGTCCTCGTCCCGCCGGATCCGAGGAACAATCGGCAGGAAGCCCGCGTTTTCCGCGCGGCGGATGGGATGTTCATCGCGACGCGGCGGCTGCCGATCGAGATCGAACGCTTCCGACAGAATGCGGACTGGGGCCGCATGTTTCTCACCAAAACGAAACGCGCCGGTACCCCGGACGTTTTGCTGGCGATGTTTGACCCGGTCGCCGGAGAGAACCTCTGGGAGCGGCTCGTCCCGCGATTCCATTCCTGGGCCCCACTCGACGGCCGCGATCTCGTCGTGCTCGATGAAGCCGGGCACATGGCGCTCCTCGATGCCGACACCGGAGAGATCCGATTCGAGACGCAGACGGAGATCTCCCCCGATGTGAAATCGATGACGGTCGTCGGTCATCCGGACGAATGGTTTCTGTTCACGGAGAAGTCACGATCGGCGAAACAAGACAGCCGGATCATTCTTCCGAATCACCGGCAGGAGTATCACACCGTCAATGGAATGGCGTATGCGTTTGACCGTCAGACCCATGAACAACTGTGGAGCCGCGAATTGCTCAGTCTGTTCGTCGACCCCGAGCTCCCGGGTCGCTGGCCGGTGCTGGTACTCTCGGCGGAGGCGCTGGCCGTTCCGGCCGGCGGAGGACGGGCCGCAACCCGTTTTCAGAACCTGCTCCTCCTGGACAAGCGGACGGGGAACATCCTGTTTGAGGGGGACGGCACGGGCCACTGGCAGGGGACCGCATGGGCCGTATCGGAAGACAGCCCCCAGTTGCTGCTTTCCTTCGGCGGTACCGTCTTGGCCGTCAGCTTCGATGAGGAGCCGCCCGAAGACGAGACACCGAGCGACAGAAAACCGGGTAACGAGACGAAGGGTGACGGGACGAACCGTGACGAGACACCCGGCGATCCTGCGGACGAGAAGTGACTGTCCCCGGGGCGCAATCCCATCCGTGTTCCCAAACTTCGTTTGGAAACACACCTTCCCGAAGCTCTGCTTCGCGATTTTGGGGACGTCGTCGGCCCCTTCCGAGTGAGCGACGAGAAACGGAGTTTCTCGAAAGGGCGTTCCCAAGCCGGAGCTTGGGAACGAGGAAAGTATTAGAGAACAGCCGAATCAGAGCCCGGAGCGTAAGCGACGGGTCAGACTTGCGTGACAAGCCGCTCAGATCAGTCTTTCAGAGAAACTCGGCAATCACCGTGTCGGCCAGAAACCGGCCCTCCCGCGAGAGCCGCACGTGTCCGCCTCCCTCTTCCATGAGTCCGTCGGCGATGAACCGGTCGAACGCCGCCGGTGCGAGTTCCCGCAGCGGAAAACCGGTTCGCTCGGCGAACTCACTCACATCGATGCCGACCGTCTGCCGCAGGCCCAGCATGACGAGTTCCCGTGCCCGCTGCTCGCGTGTCAATTCTTCGGATTCGGCAATGGCGGAAACTCCTGCGAGGACGCGTTTGAGCCATGTCGTCACGCTGCGATGGTTTGTGGAACGAATCCCGCCCACGTATCGGGCCGCCCCCGGACCGAAGGCGAAGTAACTCGCCCCTTGCCAGTAAACCTGATTGTGCCGGCAGCGGAATTGGTCACGGGCGAAGTTGGACAGCTCATACGGCTCGAACCCCGCTGCCGGGAGGAGGTCCATCGCAGCGGCATACATCGCCCGTTCCGTCTCCTCCTCGACCGGATTCAATCCGCCCCGGTCGCGACGTTTCCAGAACGACGTCCCCTTCTCGTACGTCAGTCCGTACGTCGAGATGTGCTCGACGCCCAGAGAGACCGCAGCATCAAGCGATTGCACCCATTGCGGCAACGACTGGCCCGGAACGCCGAAGATCAAGTCAACCGAGCGGTTGCACAGCCCCTGCCGCCCCAGTCGTGCGGTCACGTCCGCGATGTCTTCGGGGCAGTGGTCCCGCTCCAGCACTTTGAGCGAACTTGCATCGAATGACTGCGCCCCGAGACTGACCCGCGTAACGCCCGCTTCGACGAGGACGGCGATTCTCTGGTCGTCGAGGTCAAGCGGATTCGCTTCGACGCTGACTTCGGCATCCGCCGCCAGTGCGAACGTTCGTCGCAGCAAGGCGAACAAGGACCGCAACTTCACCGGCGGAAGATGGGTGGGCGTACCTCCTCCGTAAAACAAGGTGTCGATTTCCGGTCGGCCTTCGACCGTGGCCAGTTCGAGTTCGAGCGCTTTCAGATACTCGCCGATGAGATCGTCCCGACCGGCAATCAGCGGGAAGTCGCAGTACCCGCAACGGTGACGGCAGAACGGCACATGCACATACGCCGCGCGGGGAGAGGCGAACGGGTCGGTCACGAGAAGTCGAATGTCCGTTGTTGCATCCGTTGTTGCACGCGATCGAAATCGCGTTGATGCGTGATCGATCGCACCGCCGTTTAGCGGCACATTTCAAATGTGCCGCAAAACGGGCGAGGAGGAAGCTTTAACAACCCGGTTCTCCAGCGTGCCGATGCCGGTGATTTCGATCGACACCTGGTCGCCGTCTTCGAGTGTGAGCTCATCGGGCGGAACGATGCCGGTGCCGGTGAGGAGAAACACGCCGTTGGGAAAATCGTTCTCGCGGCCGAGCCAGTCGGCCAGTTCTTCAAGTGAGCGGTGCAGTTGGCCGAGTGACGTCTCCGCCTGAAAGACGTCGAGACCGTCTCGGCAAATTGTCAGCGTGATGTCCGTCCCTTCCAGATTGAGCGGTTCGTTGGCGAGACGAATGACCGGCCCAAGACCGCAGCACTGGCGGTAAACCTTCGCTTGCGGGAGGTACAGGGGATTTTCGCCTTCGATGTCGCGGGCCGACATGTCGTTGCCGATCGTGTAACCCACGATCTTCATGCCGGGAGTGAGCACGAGCGTGAACTCCGGCTCAGGAACGCTCCACTGGCTGTCGGCCCGCACCCGGACCGGTTCGCCGGGTCCGGAGACGCGGCTCGCCATCGCCTTGAAGAACAGCTCGGGCCGCGGGGCTGTGTAGACTTTGTCGTAATGGGACGCGCCAGCCTCGGATTCCTCCATGCGGGCAACCTGGCTCCGCTTGTAGGTCACGCCCGCCGCCCAGACTTCCTGATGATCGATCGGTGCCATACAGGCCACCGCCGACATCTCCAGCGGTGCGACGTTGGGGTCGATCAGAAAGTTGGCGAGCCCCGCCGGGTCGGGAGCATGTAGCACGTCGGCGAGCGAATGGCAGTTTTCGACCTGCGCCAGGTCGAGCACACGGGCTTCGTTGGCGACCGAGTCAACGACGGCGACACGCATCGTGCCGTCAGCAAAGCGGATCTTGGCGAGTTTCATGAAAAAGGGACAGCATTCGTAGGGTGGGCTTTGCCCACCGCAATAATGGGAATCGGGTTCTCGTCATCGGTGCGGGTTCTCATCGTTGGTGGGCAGAGCCCACCCTACCGCTGCTCCACAGTCATGTAACATCCGCAATACAGACCATCTCAGCGCGATCGATGCGACATCATGCCGATCGCCTCAGTAGGCCAGTTGAACAATTGACTGTGCACCAAGAATCAAGCATGTCCCAATCGTCAAACTTCCCAGTCCTGTCGATAGATAGTCTCCAGCAGGGAACGTCTCTTCGCTCGGTTTCCATAAAAGATACCGTACTCCGTACAGTGTGTTCCACATACCAAGAACGACGAGAATCAGGCCGACGACTCGGACACAAACTCCAAAGAGGTCCTGGCCGGTCATCGTCTCCACCCCTTGGCGTTCTCTGACAACAGTGTGAATCAATTCAACGATTACGCAGCGCCGCAAGGGTACGCTGGATGTCGTCCGGCAGGGGGGCCACGAACTCGACCGGCTCGTTCGTTGCCGGATGCCGGAACGCGAGCCGGTAGGCGTGCAGTGCCTGCCGTGCGATCAGGGTATCGTCTTCGGGGCTATCTGTCGCCTCAGTAGCAATGTCGCTCATTCGCAATCGGTCGCCGCCTCCGTATTGGCGATCCGCAACAATCGGATGGCCGAGGTGCGTCATGTGCACGCGGAGTTGGTGCGTGCGGCCCGTCTTCGGAGATAACTTGACCGAGGTGAAGCCGTCAAACCGTTCGGCGACTTCGTAAAACGTCGCTGCCGAACGCGCGTTGCCCCCCTCTTCGCAGACCATCATCTTCTCGCGATGGGCCGGGTTCACGCGCACATGGGTTTCGATCCAGTCGCTGTCGAGATCGACCTCTCCCCGGACGATGGCCCGGTACTCCTTGGTGACCGACCGTTGCTCGAATTGCTGGCTGAGCCGATGGTGGACCTGATTGTCCTTGGCGACAACGAGCACGCCGGACGTGTTGCGGTCCAGCCGATGCACGATCCCGGGCCGGTGCCGTCCCGCCATGTCACTGAGGACATCGAAATGATGCTGCAGCGCGGCGGCCAGGGTGCCGGTCGTGTTGCCGCGGCCGGGATGGACGATCATGTCGGCCGACTTGTTGACCACGACCAGCCACTCATCCTCGTACACCACGTCGAGCGGCAGGTCCTCCGGGGCGACGGTGTAGTCGGGCTCCTCGGGGAGGCGGATCGAGATGCGGTCGTTGACGTGCAGCCGCCGGGACGGCTTGGTGCCCAGTCCGTTCAGGAGGACGCCGCCCTCAGTGATGGCCCGCTGCAGCAAGGCGCGGCTGTAGTTGGGATACAGCCGGGCGAGATAGTGGTCCAACCGCCAACCATGAGCGCGGGATTCAACGGTGTGCAGGACCGGCTCGGAGGAGAGATCATCACTCATCGGTGAACACACGTCGTTTCGCCGCACATTCGAAATGTGCGGCTAAACGGGCGCCGGCACTCATTCGTCCGACTCCGGCTTCTCACTCGTGGTTTCCTCTTCACCGGTCGGTTTGGTGTCGTCGCCCGATGGGCCGAGCGGAACCGTGAGAGGGATGTTGTCGAACGGGCTGCCGCCGCCGCTGTCCGGAACCGGCGTGCCTCCCAGCTCGGGCAGGAGATTATTGAGCGGGCTGCCGGACGGTCCCGTTTGGTCCTGCGGGAGCGGCATGTCGGCCGGTTTGGGATTCTGAGCATGAAACCACGCGTAGAACTCCTGGGCATTTCCCGCCTTGAGGGCATCAATTCGATCGGTGGCCCAGTCCTTAAAGCGTGTTTCCGGAAACTCGTCGAGGAGTTTCTGATAGGCGGTGATCGCCGGTTGGGTGTCTCCGTCGGAGGTCGCCTCCAGCGTCACCGCCAAGCCATGCAGCGCCTGTTCCCGGACCGCCGGAGGGTTCCCACTGGCTGTGAGTGACGCGAATGCTTCTCTTGCCTCCTCCAGTCGGTCGTTGCTGGCGGGCCGGTCAGAGAGTGACGAGCGGATGCCTTCGTGCAGGAATCCGTTGGCCGCCCGTAACCGGGCCCAAGCGGCGACCGGTGTCCCAGAGAAGGCATCGGCGACGTTGGCATAATCCTCCGGGTTGGTGGAGGCGGCCAGTTGGGTCCAGCCGTTGGCCCGTTGAAAGTTCGACGTCCGCGTCCAATAAATCAGGCCCGCTGCCATCAACGCCACGACAATCACGCCGGTCAAGATCGTGTTTGAGTTGGCGTCAAACTTCTCGATCCACCGGCCGAAAAGTTTGCTGAGGTCGTTCTCGGCCAGTTCGTGACGATGTTCGCTTTTCATGGACGCTCTGAGACCGTGGCAGGGAGGCGAATCGGCTCGCCGATGAAAAAGAGACACGCCGAACGCCGGCGAACGGCGACAAAGGCCACCGATCCCGACGGGCGCCGCGAGTATAGGCCAGCCTTGCGAAACCGGTCAAGACGGTGTGATTCAAGCAGTTGCGGCGAGCCGTTTGATAGCGGTGCGGCGAGGCAATGGGTAGAATGGCCGGTTCTCCATGACACGATTCCATCTGCACCGAGGAGATGCCACCGATGTTCGCCCGCCGTCGAATCACTGTTTGCCTCGCCCTGCTGCTTGGCTTGACGTTCAGTCCGGCCCTTTGCCCGTCCGTGCTCGCCGAAGAGTTCGCCAAACCACTCGGCCAACTTGAACTTCAAGACGGCGATTGTATTGTGTTCCTGGGGGACAGCATCACCCATCAATGCCTCTACACGCAGTACGTCGAGGACTACTTCTACACGCGGTTTCCCCAGATGCGGCTGAAACTGCACAACGCGGGCGTCGGCGGGGCGCAGGCGTGGGATGCGCTGCAGCGGTTCGATGCGGACATTGCTGCGTTTCAGCCGAAGTACGTGACGATCCTGATGGGCATGAACGACGGCCATTATCGGCCCTATGATGAGCAGACGTTCCAGACGTATCGCCAGGATATGACTGAACTGCTCACACAACTGCACGGCATCGGTGCGACGGCGATCCCGATGACGCCCACGATGTTCGATGCCCGCGCCCGCCGCATGAAACCTCGCGGCAATCCAAATCCCGAGTCCGAAGCGTTGTACAATTCGGTGCTCGCCTACTACGGCACATGGCTGCGGGACGTCGCGCAGCAACAGGGGCTCGGCTTCGTCGACATGTGGAGCCCGCTGAACAACATCACTCTCGAACAACGGAAGGCCGAACCGCAGTTCACGCTCATCCCCGATGCGGTCCATCCCGGTCCCAGCGGACAGGTCATCATGGCAACCGCCATCGTGGGTGATCTCGATCTGAAACGGCAGGTGTCGAACATTCAGATCGTCCGCCAACGAAACGGCAAGGCGAAGTCGCGGGTCGCGGGAGGCACGCTGACGGACCTGACGTTCACCGACCAGGGTGTGAGCTTCACCTGGCAGGCGGACTCGTTGCCGTGGGTCCTGCCGGAGGACGCCCAGCTCGGCGTCAAGCTGACCAAACTGGGGCATCGGCTGAGCGGCGAGCGGCTCGGCATTCAGAACCTGCCTCCCGGGAAGTACGCATTGGTCATCAATGGGACCGAAGTCGGCCAGTACCCTGCCTCAGCACTCGCGAGAAGGATCGAACTTCAAGCCAACGAGGCGACCCCGCAGTACCAGCAGGCGATGGAAGTCGCCCAGCTGAACAAGCAACGCAACGAAGGTCCCGTCCGGTCGCTCCGCGGCGAATGGAGCCAGTTCCAGCGGTATGCGCGTGCCCGCCGCCAAGCTCAAGGCCATCCTGACGACGCCGAGGCGGCCAAGCAACTAACAGCCTTGGAGGAAAAGATCAACGGCATGGACGAGCGTGTTGCCCAGCACATCGCCGCTGCCAAAGAGATCGAAGATCGCATCTTCGAGATCAACCAGCCGCCCGTCCGCAAATACGAAGTGCGGCCGGTGGCGGAGTGAGCGGGAGCAAAGCGGCACAGCGTTCGGCGGAGTGGCTGGGGCGATCGGAAAGCGATGGTGGATAGGCCGCGCGGAACACTGGGGCTGTGGACGGTGAACGGACTGCGGCACGGCCCCAGTCTTCGGTCCGAGAAGACGTTTCCATTGTCTCTACAGCGCCCCAGCCACCCGGTCGCAAACACGAAGTGCGGCCGGTGGCGGAGTGAGGGAGTGGCAATGTGGCAAAAGGGCAAAGCGCTCGAGGGGCATTGTGGTTGAGGAGCGAGGTGACGGGTCGGCTGCTCACCATTCGCGAACTATTGGAAGCGGATGCATTATGAGTGAAAACCTGCGAGGCGATTCACACCCGGAGAACGCGCGTCCGTTTTCAGCCTCAGTGGGCATTGGATTGGCGATCTTTGCGGCATCTGTCGCGACGTTCATAGCCACTTTCGCAGCCGGAGCGATTGTCGGCACCAAGCTCAGCGCGGCAGGCGGCCCCATGAACGAGCACCACATGGGAGACGGAGTCATGACGGGTCTAATCGCAGGCATCATCTGTAGCCTTGTAGTCGCAGTGCTGCTTTCTCGCAAACTATCCTGAATGCGTATCGAAAGAGTCCAGTCGCGCCGCATGAACCACTTCAGTTGTCAGCACCGCAGTTTGTCCACCACTACCGAGTTTTCAGCGCGACGTGACATCGTGATGTGACACTGTGGTGGAACATCGTCATGACGTTGTTCGCCCAACGTCCTGTCGCACGTGCCCCGCCGGGGCGCCTGGTTGAGGCTTGATCGGCGCATCACCTTGCCATCATCGATGCTCCCACGCATCCCCAAACTTCGGGACTTTCATCATGCACCGCATGCGACGGACGCTGGCCATCGGCCTGATCGCTGTTTCAACGGTCCTCGTGCCTTTTTCCGCCATGCCGCAGGAAAAAACGGCCATTTCGCCCGAAGATGCCAAGCTGCTCGAGACGTTCGTTGATGAGTTCGTCCCCATCACTCCCGGACGGGGAAGGTTCCCGCAGTTTTTCGAGATGGGATCCGCTCACAATGAACAGGAGCAGCCGGTGCACCGGGTCACGCTCGATGGGGATTTCTCGATCGCCAAGTATGAGGTGCCGCAGAATCTGTACAGCGCGGTCATGGGGAACAACCCCAGTCGGTGGAAGAGCCCTCGCAATTCGGTCGAAATGATGACCTGGAAGGAGGCCGACGAGTTCTGCCGTCGCGCGACAACGCTGCTCCGGGACGCGAGACTGATCGGCGCGGACGAGGTAATTCGCTTGCCGTCCGAGGCGGAGTGGGAGTACTGCTGCCGTGCGGGGACGTCCACGGATTACAGTTTCGGCGACCGGGCAACCGTCGGCTCCGACGAGGGCGACAAGGCGAGCCTGCTCGATCCCTACGCCTGGCACACCGGGAATGCCGCCGGGAAGGATCCCCCCGTCGGCGCACTCAAGCCCAATCCCTGGGGCCTGTACGACTTGCACGGGTATCTCTGGGAGTTCACCGCCGATGACTGGCACGGCTCATACGCCGATGCCCCCGGGGATGGAACCGCATGGACTTCTGACGGAGCGCGGGCAGAAGGTGGAGACGCGTCCAAAACCGTCCTGCGTGGCGGCTCCTGGAAGGACGCCCACCCGCGGCTCCGCTCCGCCGCCCGACGTGCTTTCACAACCGATGCCCGCGACGACGCCGTCGGCTTCCGCTGCGTGCGAGCAGGGCAACCAGCCCCATGAATCCCCCCGACCGGTCACTCGCCGCCCATCGTGCCAGGCTTTGTCGGATCGACGCCCAGTGGATCGGGAGCAACGGAAACAGGGACGTCCGCTGTCTCCGGCAATCGATCCGTCAGACTCTTCGCGGACTTCGCGATCGGGAAACGTGCAGAATCATCACGAGAGCCCATCTCGCCGCGGGTCAGGTTCTTCAATCGCCAGTGGCACGCTGACCGGTTGCATGCCGGCATGGCTGGCTGCATCATCGTTGGATTGATTGAAGTGCCTCGACGCGATCGCCGATGACGATGGGGCTCGCAGGCTTGTGGCGGCCCGTTGGTCCGCTGGCGACGTCAGGGCGGTTCAAGACCGGAATTGAGAGGATCACGTGAGTTCGCGGTTTGATGAAAAGGTGGCCCTGCTGACCGGGGTCGGTGACCGAGGTATCGGCAGCGCCATCGCCGAGCGACTGGCTGCCGACGGGGCGGCCCTTGTTCTGCTCTGGTGGGAGAGGCCGCGCCGCCTGATTGCACGACTCGAAAAAAAGGGCGTTCCCTTTGTCGACGCCCGGTGCGACGTGACGAACCAGGCATCGGCGGACGCGGCGATTGATGCCGGCATGTCGGAGTTCGGCCAGATCGACATTCTGGTCAACAACGCGGGCGTCGATATTCCTCAGCTCACCGAGGAGATCACCGACGCCGCTTGGTCGCAACAGCTCGACGTCAACCTGACCGGGGCCATGCGGATGGTCCGAGCCGCGCTGCCGTACCTTTCTCAACCGGGCGGCGTGGTGGTGAACATCACCTCGGTGCTTGGCATGGCAGGTTGTCCGGGCTATGCCGCCTACAGTGCGAGCAAGTCGGGACTGATCGGCCTGACCCGGTCCTTGGCGCTGGAGTTGGCTCCGCAGCGGCAACGGGCCGTCTGCGTCTCTCCGGCGCTGGTCCATACGCCCATGATGCACCGGCACCTCGACTCGCTGACTCACGAGATGATTCAGCAGGTGCACACGGCCCATCCGCTGGGCATGGGGACGGTGCACGACGTCGCCAACGCGGTCGCATTCCTGGCGTCGGACGAGGCGAGCTGGATCACGGGCGTGTCGCTGCCGCTCGGCTGGGTCGAAGGCTTCGCCCTGCCGTCGCAGGGGTTTACGGGACCGCCCGCCGGGGCAATGACCCCTTCGCCTTCCCGACAGGAAATCCGCGAAACGGAAACGTCCGAGCCGCCTCCTTCGGCGACCGCCAAGCCCTGAGGAGGCAGCCGATCGGCCGGGGGGATCGCGGAGGTCCCTCATGCAACGCTTCTCCCAAAGAGCCTGGAGCGTTAGCGACGGGACAGCGAAGGCTTGATTCCCCGATCGTGTCTGTGTTCAGTCTCGCCGCCTCGGCACTCTCGCGTTGGTGACATTCGGCGCCCCCGCCGCGTAGAATGACGGTCGCGATCACGGAGACCGTTCCCCCGTCGCTTGGCTCTGAGTCCTCCTGAGGCGCAGATCGATGGCAAACAATCGGATTGGCCTGGCCGTTCTCCTTCCCCTTTTGTTGCTGGCCGGTTGTGGGCAAGCGCCGACAACCATGACGAAACCGTCACCGGCCACGAGCCCCGGCGAGGATGCCGGCGGCTATGGGGATTACGGCGGCTATGGCAGCTACTACGGAGCCGGCAAGATCACGTTCGTGGATGATGTCGCCACCAACGTGGCCGTCGGCGACGAGATCAGCGGCCTGACGTTTACCGACATCAACGGCAACGAGACGGCGTTGGCCGACTACATTGGGGAAAAATCGGTCGTGCTTGTGATCACCCGGGGAAACACCAATCCGATCTGCCCGTATTGCACGACACAGACGTCTCGCTTGATTTCCAACTATCAAGAATTTGCCGACCGCAACGCGGAGGTCATGGTTGTGTATCCGATCGAGCACGGAGGCGACAAAGACCGGCTCGACGTATTCCTGGACGCCTCCCGCAAACTGCTTGATGACCCCGGCCAGGCGGTCCCCTTTCCCATTCTGCTGGACGTGGAACTCAAAGCCGTCGACCAACTCGGCATTCGCAAAGACCTCTCCAAGCCGGCGACCTACATTCTGAATCCGGAAGGAAAGGTTCGCTTTGCCTATGTAGGCGCCGCCATCGACGATCGTCCGAGCATTGACGCGATCCTCAAGCAACTCGACACGGATGCCGAGACTGCAACAACCGGCGACCCCTAATCCTCCAGCGCCGCCGGGTCGAGGTGATGAAAAACCGCCAAGCGGCCAGTCCGTCAAGAAGCACATCACTCACCTGTGTCCGCCTCAGGTTTCGCAGATCGGCACAAGCATTCGGACAAACTCTTCCGGACAGGGATTGATTGGCCCGATCACGGAACCGTACCCCGCGGTCTTTTCAAGAGGTTTGGCGTGGTGCTCTTGGCGCCTTGGCGGTTCAACCCAGCGCATTCGTACGAGGCCGTGATGAACCCCAAATCATTTGTAAGTTTGGTAAGTCCATTGCGCGAACTGACAAAACAGTCACGTCGATGGCTGCTGCAGTTTAGGGGTCTCGGCGCTCCGGTTGCGTAAGACAGGGAAGTATGGCTAATGGCGGCGACCAATTTTGGCATAGGGGAGCCTGCGTCGGCGAATTTCTGGCGGTGCGTCGCGTCTCAGGCAAAGATCGTGCGTGTCGGGCTTGACAGCATTTGGTATGATATGATGTGCGGGTTGCTGTCCGCGCTCTTGCGGGACAGACTGTTGTCCGCCTCTCTCTGAATTCCAAGGAGGAGATTCATGTCGCGCACCCTCGTTGCTCAATCTGATGACCGCGCGCCGGTTGCCCTCGACGACCTCGTGCCTTCCGGAAGCGCACTGGCCGTTGTGGAGCCGAGTCGTGTCGACCGGCAGCCGCACGCAATTGAGACCGCCGTGCGAAACAAGCTGACCTGCCAGAAGGCGATCCGAGTCCTCAAACTGGCTGTCCATCGGGTGCCCGGCGGCGTGTGCCTGGAAGGCGTCATGGAAGCCGATGCGGATTGCCAGGATGTGACCGAGATGGTCCGCGAGATCGCGGGCGTGGATAAGGTGATCAATCACCTGCTGATTCTGCCGGGTTCTTCGTGCCCATGTGATGCGGAAGACGATGCCGCATCGGTCCAATGAGCCTTTGGTTCCCGACGGAAAACAACGATCGGCTCGAACCCGTGAACGAAGCCCGGCTCTGAGATTCGGCTTCACCTCGCCCGCCAGTTGTGATAGTTTCGCAGCCGCCGGCGGGTCGCCATTCCAGGACGGGTGACGCCCACGACCCTCCGCATGACGCAACTTGGCACGGAGGCCGCAGTGAGTTCCGCCAGTTCCTCGCAGTTGGACGTTCAGATTCGCTGGCTGATTCGCCGCGACATGCCCGAAGTAATCCGCATTGAGCAGGAGAGCTTCGGCTTCCCGTGGACCGAGGAAGACTTCCTCTGCTGTCTGCGGCAGCGCAACTGCATCGGCATGGTTGCGGAGCGCGATCATCAGATCGTGGGATTCATGATCTATGAACTCCACAAATCGCGGCTGAATATTCTCAATTTCGCTGTGGCGCCGGAGTGCCGCAAGCAAGGCGTCGGCACGCAGATGATCCTGCGGCTGATCGACAAACTGTCGCAGCAAAGGCGTAAGGAGATCGTGTTCGAGGTGCGGGAGCGCAATCTCGAAGCGCAACTGTTCTTCAAGACGCAGGGGTTCCGAGCCGTCCGCGTGTTACGGGCCCACTACGACGACACGGCCGAAGACGCCTACATCATGCAATTCCGTCTCGACCAGGTGCATGCTCAGGACGTGCAGTTCGCCCCGCGAAACCGGATCTCCGAGTACGATGCCGCGTGACCGCTTGCGGTTTTGCGTGGTACATCGGCCCGAACGGATGCCCCAGTGACGCTCAAGCAGGCGATGACGGCCTTGCGGAAAATGGGCACCGCCCAGAACCGAAAAGTCTATGCCCGTCACGGCGCCGGTGAAAATCTGTTCGGTGTGAGTTTCGCGAACATCGGGCCTTTGGCCCAGCGGATCGGTACCGATCAGGCGCTGGCGGAGCAGCTTGGGGAGACCGGCAACAGCGATGCGCGGACCCTGGCGACGATGATTGCTGATCCGGAGCAATTCACCGCGTCCTCGGCAGATGCGTGGGTCGGGTCCATTGCCTACTCCCTGCGGGCCGATTTGTTTGCGCCGGTGATCGCCCGTTCCCCGCTCGCGAATCGAAAGCTCAGTAAGAGTCTATCCGGAAACTCATCTTTCCAGAAATCATTGAATTGTCGAGAGTTCGCGTTCCTCTTCCCGCAAAGGAGTGCGAATCGATGTCTGACACGAAATCATCACGTAAGGCTTACGCGACGGATTTGACGGACGAACA
>JAJDEI010000124.1 GCA_029259845.1 Planctomycetaceae bacterium
TCGTTGGGGCGAGTGCCCAAAGGTCGTGCAGAACTCTTCCATTTGGGTTTGGCGTCGTAACGCTAGGTGATCCAGGAAGTTCGGTTCGAATCGGAAAACTAAACCGCTAATGGTCAGTGGACAAGTCCTCGATACCGGTTATGGGTCGCGGGATCGGCAAACGCTAGTTATCGGGGAGACCGAACGTGTTCAGACTGTGGCGGCCACCTCTCTCCATCTCTTGACTAAAACTGCTGATCGATGCATCCGATCGTTCTGTGGCTGGGTTGAGGTTCTGGTTGGAATGGACGCACGCGCCGGCAAGCCAGATCAAGGCGATAAGCGTAGCGAATTTGAGGAGTTTCAGTCCTGCGTTCATCGTCAATTCTCCCTTCCAGAATCGTAATGAGTTTTCCTCTGTGCAATTCCTCTCGATTGTATAGACAAGCATTTCGCATGCCAGCACCACACGCCGTAACAGCGATTCTTAGCTCATGACGGACTAAGAAAGATCGCACATCGATTTAGAAGGGAGGCCTTGTCAAGATCAGTCGTGTGTGAGCGACCTCGGCGAGAACACCGGGCTATCAGTTATTCGAACGAGCGGGCCAGGTAAGGAATGTTTAGGCTTCTAAGACCGACGTTTTCGATTCGGAAAAGTAACTGCTTGTTCCAAGGGATCTGATTGCATCGCCAATGCGATTGAGTGCGATAGCGTAAGCCGCCGTTCGCATGGGTATGCTTTGTTCCGTCGTTAGCTGATACACCTCTGCGAAAGCGCGGGACATAATCCGTTCCAATCTCTCATGGACTTCGTCTTCTGTCCAATAGAAGCCTGCCCGATTCTGTGCCCATTCGAAGTAGCTGACCGTCACGCCACCGGCATTGGCCAGAATGTCGGGTACGACGAGTGCGCCCCGGGACCAGAGGTTTTCGTCCGCGTCACTCGTGGTTGGCCCATTGGCTACTTCGACCATGAATTTTGCTCGTATACGATCCGCGTTCTCCGCCGTGATTTGATTCTCGAGTGCTGCCGGGATGAGGATGTCGATATCGAGTTCCAAAAGTTGTTCGTTGGTGATTAGTTCGCCCGTAGATTGGTCTTCCGTGGCGCACCTGCACTCGATGCACCCACATTCTGGACAGTCGCAGACGCTGCTTGCTGAGTACACTTCGGATACGGTTCTACGCTCACGTTTTCGCTCGATGGCGCGCGGGATATCGATACCTCCATCGCGAAAAATGCCGCCGCGCGAATCACTGATGGCTACAATCTTGTAGCGATCTGCTTGCAGCAGGCGCGCGACGTGCTGGCCGGCATTACCAAATCCCTGCACTGCGACGCGTATGTCCGACGGGTTCCAACTTTTCAGCTTCTCTAGTTCTTTTACGCAGTAGTAAGCTCCGCGTCCGGTCGCGTCATCACGTCCAAGGCTTCCTCCTAATGGGATTGGCTTCCCCGTGATAACGTCTGGTGTCCGCTCGCGACGAATCTTCGAGTACTCGTCCATCATCCAACCCATGATCATTGGATTGGTGTAAACGTCAGGCGCCGGTATGTCTCGTTCTGGTCCAATGAAATCGGCAACCTGCTCAATGAACCCCCTGCTCAGGCGTTCTAATTCCATTCGAGAGAGGTCCTTGGGATTCACGATGACGCCGCCCTTTGCACCACCGAATGGAATGTTCACGACGGCACACTTGCAAGCCATCCAAAACGCCAACGCCTGCACTTCTGGGAGACTCACGCCCGTGTGGAAGCGTATGCCACCCTTCGTCGGTCCACGAGTGTCATCGTGGCGCACGCGAAAACCCTTGAAAACACGCAGCGAACCGTCGTCCATCCGGACCGGGATCGAAACCGTTAGGATCGCCTTAGGGTGCTTGAGCTTTTCCAGCGCTTCAGGGTCAATGTGTGCGTGCTCCTGGGCAGTATCTAATCGCGCGATTGCGTCCGCGTAGATGTCATTCGAAAGTGCGTTTGAGTCAGCCTGATTCATTTTTCAGATTCCTTTTCGATCTATTCCGGGTGCGGACAGGCCACTAACCCACCGGAGATGGTCCGTGACGATGATCCGAATTGACAATCTGTGGATCATCGAGAAATGTCGCTGGATCGATGTCGAATCGTTCGGCACAAGCTAACGAACAAAAAACGTAACGATTCCCACGTCGCGTTCTGCGCGCTGCTGCCTTCCTTGGGGCAACCCACATTCCGCAAACGATGTCCCGTTGAGCACCGTCTACCGGCTCTTCCGATGGGTCGACGTGTCCTCTGCAGAACACGGAGGGACGCCGAAAATGTTCCGTCTGATACACATGCAGCAGTCTTTCGATTAGACGCCGGGGATCATCATCGTAAATCACGCGTGCGCCGGTGTCTTTCTCGAAGCTTGTGAGAAGGGATTCAACTACAGTTGTTATTCCTCCAGTGCCCATCAAAACGCCGATCAGTTTTCCTTCATCGTACGCAATCGCCAGCTCGCCAAGTGTTCCACTACTTCCGCCCACAATCACGACGATGTCGCTACTGCGTATGTTTACGACTTCGCGGCCCATCAGACCGCTGCCTGTGAAGATTAAGATGTCGTGAGAGAGCGTTGGCGATTGGTACTTGTAGGCGTGTTCGTCCAGGCTTAACGCGGGCGAGATCCCGATGACCAGTCCCTCTCGGGTCTTCGCACCTCTCGCGGCCGCCAATGGTAGGCCAGGACAGGCGCCGGTAACGACAACGCAGTTAGCCTCCGCAATCGCCTCTCCAAGTTTGTGCGCATTCTTAAGATGCGCGTCCGGTATCCCTTCACCTGCGCCGCCCATAACGCCAACTTTCAGCGGCATTGAATAGTCATACATCCCGATCTCTCCCTGTCCGCGTGAAACGCAAATGCCGATGACAAGATACCTATCCGAGAGCAAAGGTATCGAAAACGTTTTGTATAAAGCGCTCGGCCTGGAAATCTTTGTGCAATATGTGTGCCGACTTAGGCATGGCGATTCTAAGTCTACTTAGCGTGATGCATTGGAAAAGCTCCCGATCGGTCACCTGGTTCTGTCCCGATAGCCCCAATCAGGCCGCTACTGATCAGTTCCTCACCACCCCAGTTGGTTAAGAACTAGACATTGTGCCAGGAGCCATCTGACTAGAGGCGCGGCCGATCAGCTAACTATCTGGAATCTGTCTTTACGCGCAATTTCTCGAACACGCCAATTTCCATGGTGAAGATCGGCCTCGTTTTCACTGCTTTCCAGTGGGTCGAACAAATATTTGACGGGTTTCCGCGGAGATCGGTCCATGGCACATCTCTTGCGTCGATTACTCAAGATGAAAACCAGATTTGCAGCGAGATCCCCGTCATTGGGTGGCGACACTGTGGGGACGAGACCTATACGTGGTGAGTCCATGATTGAAGGGATAGGATTATGACGCATTCTGGGCACGACCTAGAACAACCGTTCAAGGTGCCCGTACGCAGACCTGGCGTTCAGTCAAGATGGAGCATCATACTTGCGGGCGGAGAAGGGGAACGATTGCGTCCCCTAATCGAATCGAAGCTTGGACATCACCGGCCGAAGCAGTATTGCGCATTAGCAGGTTCGCGTACGATGCTTGAGCACACATACGACCGGGCTGCAGCGATAATTCCGACACGTCAACGTGTAACCGTAATCGGGCCCGGCCACGACAAATACCTGAACAAGAACCACGAATACGCAACAAATCGTGAGGCCATCATCGAACAGCCGTGTAATCGCGGGACCGCGCCGGGGGTGTTTATTCCGCTCTGTTACGTCTTAGCTCGCGACACAAGTGCCACTGTGCTTATCCTGCCATCCGATCATTTCATCTATCCGGAGGATCGATTTATCGCGCAGGCCGAACATGCAATAACTGCTGCTGAACAACACCCACACCATATTGTCCTCATGGGCGCCGAGCCTGACGGGCCTGAAACGGACTATGGATGGATAAATACGGTAGATACACATACCGGTTGCGGGTTAGAGGCCAATGTCCTACGGATCAAGCAATTCTGCGAGAAACCGGCACTAGACCAGGCTACTCGTCTTTATGCGGAAGGTGCACTCTGGAACACGATGATCATGGCGGTTAAGGCTGAGGCGCTTTGGGATATGGGACGTCAATGTTTGCCGGGTCTGATGCAGGATTTGGCCCATTTAGTGAAATTACTCCATGCCAGACGCGTCGGCCGTTTTCAATCGGTAGATCCAATGCAACTCATCGCGCAAATCTTCAGCGCCCTAAGCCCCATCGATTTTTCTGCCGACGTACTTCAGCGTGTGCCGTCGCAAATCTTGGCTATTCCACTACGGGGTGTTTACTGGAGCGATTGGGGCAGGCCAGAACGAGTTGCTGAATCGCTGGATCGGATACGCAATTCGAGCCAATTTTGTTTCGAAGAGACAAACCAGGGTCCGCTATCCGTTCACGGAGCGTGAACAATTCAATGAACAGCGCAAATGCTCAAAGTCTCGATACCGGAAGCCTGCGAAATCGCTACGTGTGGCAAACTGAGCAGCGGGAATGCCCCTTACTTTGTGCGATCAGGCAGGTGATCTTGCGCCCAAGGGGTCGTTCAGGAATGCATGAACGAAGACCCTTTTCTCATAGCAGTTGAACACCTTTCTAACGAGTTGAGCCGTGTCGTTCATGTACTCAATGGCAGATGAATGAAAGGCCGAGACAAACGATACTAACTCATACCGTGTCAGCGGACTTTGAAATCCGAATCCGTCAATGCACCGTCAAAGCGAAAGGAAAGAAGCGATGTCGAATGGAAAAGCTACAGCGAAAAAGGCGTTCAAACTCGCGGAAGCGTTTGTTGTCGCGAATAAGGGGAAGTGGGACCACGAGTCATGGGAAGAACTGATTCGTCAAGCCGCGGACGTCGGCGTGTCTGCGGATAACGACGAGGCGAAGAGAAATCTTGGAAACTTGGTCGAAAGCGGCAAGTATTTCTTTCAGCAGGGGGATGAGGGAAGTTGAGTGGCAGTACTAACTCTCCGATTCGGTATCGCGGGCTACGGACATCCAAATCTATGTGATTCCATGCAGAAGCGCAATAGGGTTTGATGTCCGATGACGAGCATCAACCCTCATTGCGAAAGGTACGAGCGTGGGCAAAGCTGTAAGGGAGTGGGGATTGCGGATGGACTAGCACTCAGCTCTCAGCGCGGCCACGCGTTAGTGGTCCTGTTCTGCGTGATCGGAATGCGTTCCAGCGGGCATCGTTCTTCTTCCGGCCAGCGCGTCATCGAGAACAGCAGTAAATTCGGACGGTTCTGCTTCAATGTCTCCAATGCAGTTCTTACAACAGACTCGAAACATTCGGTTTTCTACAACGATATCGATGGGCTCGCCATGGTCACCGCCTAACTCTTCTCCAGAGACAACGCAGACGTCCAGCGGGTAATCAGCGCTTTGCGCGGCTACTATCGCTTCGTCCATCTTGGCGGAATACTCCTCCGGATTTGACTTGAACTTTTCCGGGCAGCTCGAGCGGCAGAAACGCACCTCGCGGCCATCTATGCGTTCAATGATGGGTTCGCCCATGGAGCCCAGTATTGCCCCAGTGACCGGACAATTCACGAGAGGATACGAGTGGGCAGCATCTGCTTCGTGGTGGCCGTTGGGATGATCGCTATGGCTCATTTCATGCTCGTCGTGAGTGTGGGAGCTTTCACTGTCTTTGGACGGGCCTTGTGCGCTTCCGGCGTCGGGCGTACAGCCGACGAGAAAGGCTAACACCATCGAAAAGAATACTGGCTTTACAATTCGCAGAATCATCGAAGAACTCCTTTTGAAGACTACTGACTTGACGGTCAGGTGCAACTTCCGTACCAGCGGCTATTTCTGAGCCCTTGTGCAGGATTACCACTCATCAGAAGGACGCTGCACAGTCGTTGAATAGATTCTGACCACTCCCGGGGAAGCAATCTGTACACTGATTGATGTTCGCGGCAACGTTCTCTGGTGTATTTGTGTTCGGGCGGGTTCATCGCAGGCGGTTGGCATGCGCATTGCTGTTTCTTTGTAACTGTTAAGTTGATTGAATGCGAGAAAATTGAATCGCATGGCCCAAACCTCGCACGAGAGGATTCAAATGTTAGCCGGGCTATCGCAGATACAGAGGGATTCGGTGATGGGAGACCTAGAAGGTTTTCGGGCTCAGTTAGATGGCTTGCTGGTACATCAACGCCAAGAAGAGGAGAAGAACAGAACTGCTCTCGAAGTCGAAATGCGAGATCAGATCGCGAGTCAAGAGGACCTAGATCTCATCTCCTCCAACATCTTCTTCGACATAATCGAGCCGCGCCTCAAAGTCTTGGCGGACCTATTTGAAGATGCGGAGTACTGCAAGGACGACCGCGGGTATTTCGGCCGAGTGACGTTTAATACGGCGCATCACTTTAGAGGAGTGTTTGCGCTTGAAGTTGGCCTTTTCGCCGAAGTAAGGTCCAATGAGTTTTTCGTGAAGTATCAACTCGGTGTGGTGCCTGTCTTCATTACATTT
Organism: Planctomycetaceae bacterium; assembly: GCA_029259845.1. GTDB lineage: Bacteria > Planctomycetota > Planctomycetia > Planctomycetales > Planctomycetaceae > JAHBXU01. The sequence goes on from JAJDEI010000124.1 coordinate 6,513, forward strand.
GCAAAAGGCGACACACATTCATATCCGTTGCGGCGTGTCAGCGAGGAAGAAGTAACACTATTCGTTGAACGGGCCATCGAGAACGCCATCGTTACCTATTCGAAGTATACGCACAATGAGAACTACTTTGTTCTGGAATTCAATCACAAGGATCCCGTGTGCGGAATGATGGTGAACGAGTTCGCCAACCCTGAGACTACGGCGGCCGGAAAGACCACGCATTATTTTTGCAGCTCTTCATGCAGGAAGAAATTTCTGGAAAACCCTAGCCAATATTCCGATTCTTCGACTGAATGAGCAAGTGCCGCAGCAGCGTTGGTTCGAAGACCGCGATCGCCTCGCCGTTCTCGGCCGTCGGCAACTGACTGGGGTAGGCCGGGCATTACGTGAAATAGGCGCGGGTCACGTATTGAAGCAACATGCGCTGCGTATTGAAGAAAGAGCCGTTCAACGCGATACAATGCCGCATGATGTCGACGTATTTGGAGTCCGCGCCGTAGTATTCTTCGAGCACGGCGTCTTCTAGCTTTTCATAAAACGAATTAGCGTCACTCACCCAGCGTTCACGCCCGTCGTCGTTTCCATCGTCACCAATAGACCATCCCGTTACGTTCTCGATATGGCCTTCAATCCACCAGCCATCCAACACACTGAGGCTTGGAACACCATTTAGAGCCGCCTTCATGCCGCTTGTGCCCGAGGCTTCCATTGGCGGCTGCGGTGTATTGAGCCACACATCTACACCAGCTGTCATGCGTTTGGCGAGTTGCATGTCGTAATTCTCAAGATACGTGACGTTTACAATACCTCTGAGCTGTTTACCAGCGTCCACGACTCGTTGAATAATCTTTTTGCCTTCGTCGTCATTTGGATGCGCTTTACCGGCAAAGATGAATTGAAATGGCCCAACATTCGAGGCAATGTCCCGAATTCTCTCTAGATCATTGAACACCAATGCAGTGCGTTTGTACGATGCGGCCCGCCTTGCAAAGCCTATCGTGAGTACGTTGGCATCCAAACCGGCGTTTGTTTCGCGATTCACAAAAGTAATCAGGCTTCGTTTCGCTTCTAGATGAGCTTTCCAAATCTCCTCACTGGGTAGATTTAGGGCATATCGCAACATAAAGTTGTCTTGGCGCCAACCCGCGATGTACCGATCGTAAAGGGCGGCCAATGGCGGCGCCACCCACGTCTCCGCGTGGACGCCGTTCGTAATCGCGTCGATATGGTAATTGGTAAACATGAGACGGGACACTTCCCCGTGCTTTTTCGCGACGCCGTTGACGTAGTGGCTAACATTGAGTGCCAGATAGGTGAGATTAAGTTCTCCTTCGCAGCAAAATATATCGTGATTGACCAACGCATGTGCGCTAATGCCCAGAACACGAGCAGCCAAGTCGAGGGGAAATCGGTCGTGTCCGGCCGATACTGGGGTATGGGTGGTGAACACGCACTGTTTTCGAACCGAGTCTAGATCGTCATCCGTGTAGTAATCCCTACCCGCACCGACCAAATGTTCATTGAGCAATTCCAAGCCCAACAGGCTGGCATGCCCTTCGTTCATATGATACGTCGAGATCGACGGCAAACCCATTTCGCGGAGCATTCGCACGCCCCCGATTCCGAGTACGGCTTCTTGGCAGAGCCGATAGTACGAGTCGCCGCCGTATAAATTGCTTGTAAGCGAGCGATGCCAATCGGCGTTTTCTTCGAGATTTGTGTCGAGGAGGACCACTGGTACTTCAAAGCCACTGTTTCCTCTGATCGCGTATTTCCAACAGCCTACGGAAACGTCTTGTCCGTCCAACGTTACGCTGACGCGATGAGCCAACTTTTGGAGGTAATCTTCAACGACCCAATGCTCTTCCTGTTCAACCTGCCAGCCCGTCGGGTCTAGCCGCTGAAAGAAGTAACCATTGCGATGAAGCAGCGTGACACCGATCATGGGTATGCGCATATCCGATGCGGAGCGGAGCGTATCCCCCGCAAGTGCACCCAGCCCGCCCGCATAAGTGGGTATTTCCGGACGCAAAGCGATTTCCATGCTGAAATATGCAATCCGTGGATCGTTCATCGCTTCAGTTTCCAAATTCATTCAGGGCTACCCGAGCGGTCATCAACCGCTCGCGACCTATCCAATGCCTCAATCTTGCGAGAAAGTTCAATCCAATCCTCATCCGGAACGTTTAGAAATGCTTCGACAACACGGGGATCGAAGTGGGACCCGCTGGCTGCCTCGATTCTCTTTCGAGCGTCGGCGAGTTTCATTGCTCTTTCGTAAGGGCGATTGGAGATTATGGCGTCAAATGCATCAACGACCGCGAATACACGCGCGCCGAGCGGTATGTATTGCCCATTGAGTCCCCGCGGATACCCTGAACCATCGTAGTGTTCATGATGCGCGTACACGACTTCGGCGGCGTCCTCCAATCTAGATATGGATTTAAGGATTCTTCGGCCAATTGCAGGATGCTCCCTCATCTTTCCCCATTCCTCTTCGGAAAGCGAACCAGGCTTTAGCAAGATCTCGTCGGGAACACCAATTTTCCCCACGTCATGGAGGAGCGCGGCTTCGCCCAGAACGCCCATAGACGCTGCATCCATTCGTAGCTCATCCGCCAATCTGAGTGAGAATTGGCTTACTCGGAGCGAATGTAATTGCGTGTCGTGCTCTCTTGCGTCCAATGCGGACACCAATGCGATGAGCACTCCTTGATGTGTTTCCGCTATGTCACGTAGCGCACGCATCTCGCGTTGTGCAAAGGTTCCGGCGAGGATCGCCGTTAGCCATACTGTTCCAAGTTCACCCAGTTGATTAATATTCTCGGTGTACTGCCCCTGCCATTGCAGAACAATATGCGGAACGTAATAGACACTGATGAAGCCGGCGACGAAAAGGGCGCGCCACAACCCGAACCAAATGGCCGCCAGGACGACAGGAAGAAAGAACAGTTTTCGCAACAGGAGATGAACAACGTGCCATTGGTGAGTCTCGACGGGACTCCACCAATGCGCCGCAATCAATACGATTAGGATTGCGGCGATACAGACCCAACGACCGATCGGGGCAGATGATCGATGCTGATACGTCACAAAACTGGATATATCAGGGTTGTGCCGTGGCATTCGACCGATTCCCCGTTCTTTCTCTATGCTCGTCGTATTCGGAACTGAAAATGCTGTTAACGGAATATCCATAGTCTACAGCAGTGGTCAAGTTACGTGACGACCGTAGCGGTGATACAAAACCAACGCGCGAGTGCCTTTGAGGATTTCCAGTGGGCAGGTGTGAAATCGAATTGCGGTACGGCTCATCCGTTGTAATGTATCTTCTGTGTACTTGGCCACTTTCGTTCAGCACGGCAGGCTCAACGTGTCCCAGTTGCCAACGTTTTTCAAACATAATTCTAGGCGTCGTTTATGCAATGAAATAGTCGAGGCCGAAAACCAGCATCGCTCCGAAATGACCCGCTGCTCCGATCAGGATAGCCGTCATCACTAGAGCGCCGCGAAATATGACGATAGTTTTTCTGTCACTGGCTCTATGAGTGCGGAAGCCTAGCGCAAGACAAGCCAAAGCCGCTGCTGCGCCGGCCGTTCCAAGAATACGGTGTACCGTTAAGACCTGAACGCCAGCCATCGTTTCGGGGTATTGCGCTCCCCAGGCGTTCGCCCAACCCAAGGCGGCTCCGATAACTGCGCCTACTGTTCCCAGCACTAGGCAGTATAGCGCGGGAGCCGAAATTCGTGGCTCCTTCTTGACTAAACTGATAACCTCAGATAGCGCAGCCGCCAGCAACAGTGCGATTGGAAAGTGGACAACCATCGGGTGAAACTTTCCCAATAAGCTTACGGCAGAAACGGCACTGCCGTTTTGCCTGTGGTCCGTCGCATGATTGTGACCTACGGATGCATTGACATGATTGTCTTCGTGCTGATGTGTCGGTTTAGCGCCGGAGCCGTGACTGTCTTGATCGAGATCGGATTCCGTGTGTCCCGTTGCTCCATGGTCGTGTTGATGTGCTTGCGATACTGGGGCGTTGTCATCGCGTTCGCTTTCTTGAGTTTGAGCGACGCCTGCGAAGACAAGCGATGCAATTACCAACCCAAACAGGCTCTGGAGCCCCTTAAACGTCTGCAAAATCGCCTCCGTCTTCAATTATGGTCTCTTCCTTGAGGCTGAGATTACTGCCAATAAAGAATGTTGCGATTCGGTCACGAGTTTAGGAATCGTTGCCATCGAAATCTAAGGTTGATCTGGCCGTTTCTATTGTCGAGGTCAATATCCCCATTCGATAGGAGCCAGACCAACACCGTGTCGAATTCTTCCGACGTGAGGCCGAAGTGTTTACGTATTTCGGTTTCCGTTCTACCTCGCCCGGACTCGATGTAGTCGTGAACGCGGCCGGTCAGTCCGATCATTGATTCGTCTACAGTGATCGCTGGACCCGGATGTGTTTCAGCCGTATCAACGAGATCACATATTTGCGGGAAGGTTGACATCTCCCGAGTCTTTGCGAACGCATTAGCGTCAGTTGACGGCTCACCGTTTGAGGTTTCAACTCGACGGGTCGTCCGATGCCTTCGACTTTGCGTCATGGCTTAATTTCTCCAGCGTGTGGAACCCCTGATGGGCTTTCGGAGGGAAATTGGGGTCTGTTCTTGCAATATCGATTAGCCGGAAGTATCGAGCAGGATTCTCCAGGACTCTTGGCGCGCAGTACTCATCGCAGCGTTTACAGAACCGAATGAGTCGATGGCCTAAAACGTAATTGACGGGCATTGCGTCTTTGCCACTAAGCTTGTCGCCCGAGACCACGCAGACATCCAGGGGGTAGTCCGGCAATTGTTGAGCGATAACATGCGATTCCAATCCGCGTAGGTACTGTTCTGGGCTTGCATTGAAGCGCGCTTTACATTCTTGGGACCGCAGACGAACTAGGAGATTACCGTACACGAAACTCACGGCAGCATCCGGGGCAACTGGTAAAGACGCCCCGTCTACAATGCACCCCCCTTTCGGATATAGGGGCAACTGCGCATCGATTATGGACTTGTCCAGGAGTTCAAGGTTTCTCGCGAGATTTGCTTTGAATTCACTCGGGCACTTTTCCGAGCAGAAATTGATATCTCGGCCATCGAATGTCGCGCGTACCGGATGTTCCACTGCTGCGAGGTTGATTCCCGTCATCGGACATTGCTGTTGTGTGAAGACGCCTGCCCTTTCGACAGCAGAATCCGCTGCGAACGCGTTTCCTGCCGATAGAAGGGTCAGAATCAGCCCTACAGCATGAATCGTGGACTTGCTAAGCGGGCGTGTCATGGTCCATTCCCCTTTGTTGAATCTGCTTCCTGGTCCGATAGCTGCAATCCGTATGCCAACTAGGCTGTTGTGCATTATTTCGAAGTGATAGGGAAGGGAAACCTCATGGACGCCGGATTGGCATCGGAGTTTTGTACTCGACTTACGCTGGAAATCAGTTCGACTCAACTCTGGAGAGTCGATGCAAAGAACCTGTCCAGTTGAAGGCCAAGAATCTGATCACATTTCGCCCAATTGGAGGTATAGGCTGGCGTACCGGAACGGTTGCGAATAGGGATTTGAGTATGAGTTAGGCTGACGACTAGGCGCTGCCGGAGTGTTTCGAGCGGGTTGGCCTGATTCCTGCTCCGTATGAGGGGAGTTGCTTCTATTGACTTCAACATTAGTGGAGGCGTCACGAAGGCAAGCGGTCGGTTCCCACACCGCCTTCTCCCCGACGTCCGTTGCGCTCACGGCTCCCTTTGCTCCACACCATCCGGAAAGGGGGCCGCAGTTTGTAGCGAAAGCAGCATCTTGGAACCGTCAAGCCTCGTTCGTGAACGCATTCAGCGTCAACGTTCCAAATAGCGTTGAAAGATACGATTCAGGGCGTGAGCGCATAAACCCGACGCTCTCAGCAATTTGCGGAAGCAAGCCCAGGACGTTATCGCGCGTGGTCTCGAACCCGTCGAGCAGCTGAACTTGAAGAATCGCAAGCCTCATGAGGAAGTTGGTCGGCTTACCCCAATCGGCTATATGGAGTTCACCGCCTGGCTTTAACACGCGGCGGATTTCTTTCAGCGTTAGTTCCTTGCTTGAGCGCGTGAGATGGTGAAAAA
>JAJDEI010000125.1 GCA_029259845.1 Planctomycetaceae bacterium
CGATCATCAAGCGATCCTGCTCGGACACCTCCGCATGACCCTGCCCAGCCAACTCAAGCCAACCGAAATGTAGTGACGACTTTCACAGCCCGACCGTTACACGGCAAGCACTTACGTCAATCACTGGGGAACTTGGGCTAGGTGACGTCACTCAACCGTCGTGCTTTTGGCGAGGTTGCGGGGCTTGTCGACGTCGCAGCCGCAGAGGCGGGCGATGTTCTCGCCGATGATTCCAGTTGATGGAAACCTGCGGATTTAGACACTCATCGATGTTGACACGCCATCGTTAACCAGTATTCCGACCTTGACAGTCATTGGGTGATGCACCGAACTTGCATCTTCAACGCTGGAGCGATGGTGAGAAAATGGAGATTCGAGATGAATAGGGACGCACCCGATGATCTCCGCTAATCAGGTTCGAATCCTATTCCAAGCGACGCGTTCGTCTTGCGTCGGATTCACAAAAACCACGTCAATCTGACCTTGCCGGTCGTCGTGTTGCCAAGTGCATTTCGTCCTACGCCGGATGATACGGATGGGTTGTCGGTCTATCTGGATGAAAGGCTTGGAGGGCCGCCCCCCACTGCCGTTGCCGCGGCCGGACGTGGTGGGGGAGACAGTTACATTGTCGTCAGGCTGCTCGTTGGCGACCTACGCAGCATGGGGCTTGACGTGATTGTGAAAGACGTCCCCGATGGACTGCCGGGACACGCGGTGATCCCCAAACTGAACGTCACCGACTATCAGGCCGGCAAACAGTCCAAACGATCCCAGAAACTTTTTCAGATGAAGCTGAGTGAGTTGGCAAAGGATGCCATCGTCTCTCCGCCCAACTTTTCTGACGGAGTCAGCCGCTGACGGCGCTCATCTCCTCAGAAGCCAGTACGACTGCGCGTCCAACCGGCGTTGAACAGAACTCTGGCTCAGCATCGCCGACCTTCACCATCCACTCGACCACTTCCGGATGTTCGATCTCGGCTTCGATAAACTGTGACTCACTTTGCCAGACGAAGAGCACTTCGCCGAGCGATCCCGGTACGATCTGCGTGGGTGGGATCGCCCGATGATCCAACAGCGGCATCTGCTTCAACCATGTGACGGCTGCGGAGATGATCTCCTGCACTGGCGGATCAGCCCCGTTGCCGTCCCAGCCGTTGCTCAGGTCACGGAAGCCTTCGAGGGTCTCGACTGCTTGCTGCCAAGCCATACCCGTCTCGTCGTCATCGGCATCAAGTGCATTGACGGGAAAACGGATCGATAGTGTCAGGTCTGCGACCATGCCGACAACCTTGCTGAGAGGGCCCTCACAACCATTATATCACAGCAGAGGCCCCCTGGGGAAACACATTCTTCTTTGGGGCCTCTCGTGTCAGGCTTCCCTCACTCCACCGTCACGCTCTTGGCGAGGTTGCGGGGTTTGTCAACGTCGCAGCCGCGGAGGCAGGCGATGTGGTAGGCCAGAAGTTGCAGCGGGATGCTGGTGACGAGCGGTTGCAGGTACTCTTCGACGTCCGGCACGTAAATCACGTCGTCGGCCAGCTCGGCAATTTTCTCGTCCCCGTGGCAGGCAACGGCGATCACCGGCCCCTTGCGGGCCTTGACCTCTTCGAGATTGCTCATCACTTTCGGGTAAATGTGCCCGTTCGGCGCAATGAACACGCTGGGCGTGTTTTCGTCCACCAGCGCGATTGGCCCGTGCTTCATTTCGGCGGCGGGGTAACCTTCGGCGTGAATGTAGCTGATCTCCTTGAGCTTGAGGGCTCCCTCCAGGGCGACCGGGAAGTTGTACAACCGGCCCAGGTACAGGAAGTTGTTGTACTGGTAGTACTTCTGGGCGACCTCCTTGACGAGGTCGTTGCACTGAAGCGTTTGTTCGATTTTTTCGGGCATCTCGCGCAGCCGGCGGATCATCCGTTGTCCGGCAGGGTACGAGAGATGCCTCATCCGGCCCAAGTACAGGGCCAACAGGGTGAGCACGGTGACCTGCGAGGTGAATGCCTTGGTCGAGGCGACGCCGATCTCCGAGCCGGCATGCAGATAGACGCCGCCGTCCGCTTCGCGGGCAATCGTCGAGCCGACGACATTGCAAATTGCCATCGTCGACAGTCCCTTGCGCTGGCATTCCCGCATGGCGGCGAGGGTATCGGCGGTCTCGCCGCTCTGGGTGATGGAGAAGACCATCGTGCTATTGCTTAAGGGCGGGTTGCGATAACGCAGCTCACTGGCATACTCGACTTCCGTGGGAATGCGGGAGAACTCTTCCAGCAGATACTCCCCAACGAGGCCGGCGTGCCAGCTCGTTCCGCAGGCGGTGAGCACGATGCGGTCGGCGCGGCGGAGTTCGGGCACGGTGAGATTGAGGCCGCCGAATTTGGCGGTCGCTTCGTCGTCGTCCAACCGCCCGCGCATGGCGTTCTCAATCGTGTGCGGCTGCTCAAAGATCTCCTTGAGCATGTAGTGGTCATAGCCCTCGCGGCTCGTGTCCGAACTGACCTGGTCGAGGGTCTGCACCGAGGGGGACATCCGCCCGTTGTCGCGGTGCTTGAGTTCGATGCCCTTCGACGACAGCATGACCGTCTCATGGTCGGAGAGGTAGATGACCTCGTTGGTGTATCCGGCGAGAGGCCCCGCGTCACTGGCGATGAAGTGTTCCCCCTCGCCCACCCCGATGACCAGCGGGCTGCCGGCGCGGGACGCGATCAGCATGTCCTCGTGCCCGCGAAACAGGAAGACGAGCCCGTACGTTCCCTTAAGTTTGGGGAGCGTCAGCTCCACCGCTTTCAAGCATGGTTCCGGCGACGTTTCGTCCGCACCGAGCTTGATTTGCTCGCTGTAGTGGTGGGCGACCAGATGGGCGACCGCCTCGGTATCGGTGCCCGTCCGGAAGACGTAGCCCAGGTCCTGCAGTTGCGTGCGGAGTGCGACGTAATTCTCGATCACGCCATTGTGCACCAGCACAACTTCCCCATTGCCGCCCACATGCGGATGGGAGTTCAAGTCAGTTGTTTCGCCGTGGGTCGCCCAGCGGGTATGGCCGATCCCCAATCGCCCGCCGATCGGTTGCGTGCCGATCAGTCCGTCCAACTCCTGAACACGCCCCGCCTTCTTGCGGATGCCGATTTCCCGGTCCCGCTGGATGGCGATGCCCGCACTGTCGTATCCGCGGTACTCCAGCCGATGCAACCCTTCCAGAAGAAAATCGGTCGCGTCGCGGTGACCCACATAACCCACGATTCCACACATGCCGGATTGCTCCTCCTGACCGCAACGGACAACTGACGACGGATCATCGTCACCGGGAACCGAGAGCTGGAGTTCCGCCTTTAGGCTGCCCAAGCAAGCGAAAGCTTGAACTCCAACCCCCAGTGTGAACGCGACTGAGACATGGCCGAGAATCCCTCCCGCGCTGCCGCCGATTGCGGGAGGGCCCAGCGGGCGGAACCGTATCAGAAGCCGGAAGATTCGGTCAACGTCACCTGATGCGAGTTTGGCTCTGCGGACCGGCTAACCGGACGCCAAATCCCCCAGCACCTCCTGCAGGCAGTCACTGGCTTTCGGATGCGGATCAGAGAACAGCCACTCGACGTTCAGCCAGAAACCGGGAATCGCCTGCGAGCGAAAGATGCGATTCTCATCGAGCGGTACGACGTCGTACCGCCCGTCGACCAGGCACAGGAATTCCGCTCGTCGCTGAATCGGGTCGATGATCCAGTACTCTGCAACGCCGGCCGATTCGTACTTGTGCCGTTTGTCAACGCAATCCCGTTGCCGGCTGTCACGGGAGACGACTTCGATGGCAACATTGGGAGCGCCATGCATCCGTCCCTCGGAGATCAGATGCAGCCGGTCCGCTGCTACCCACGCAAGGTCCGGCTCGGGACCATTGTTTTCGTCCAACTGAAATGCAAAACGGTTGACGTACAATTCTCCGCCGATGTCGCGGACCTCGACGTAGAAGCCCAGCAGCCGGTCAAGAAATCCGTTGATGCGGTTCGCTTTCCGCGAGTCGGGGGATGCCATGTAGATCACTCCGTCCAGGAGGTCGGCTTTCTCACCGTCTTTGACGATCGCACAAAAGTCGTCGAACGTGAGCAAGTCGCTCGCAAGTTCGGGGGCTTGTGACATGGGCTTGGCTCCGGGGGTGTCGCGTGTGTTCATTGTAACCTCCGGGTATACTCGAAGTGAACTGCGGTTCAGCAGTTCCTGTCCACGTCGCCATTTGCCGCCCGGGTCCTTCACCGCGTTCCGCCGCCGATGCTCGCCAAACTCGCAACCTACTCGCTGTTCGGCATCGAAGCCCGACCGGTGGAAGTGGAGGTCGATATCTCGCCGGGGGCCATGCCCAAGACCATTCTCGTCGGTCTCGCCGAGGCGGCGGTCAAGGAAAGCACCTATCGGATTGAGCGGGCACTGGTGAACAGCGGGTACTCCCGGCCGATTGACCGCATCGTGATCAACCTGTCGCCGGCCGACTTTCCCAAAGAGGGCCCGTCATTCGATTTGCCGATTGCCCTCGGGCTCCTCGCCGCCAGCGGACAGCTCGAATCGGACCGGTTCCGCCGATACGCCGTTGTGGGAGAACTGGCACTCGACGGCAACGTCCGGTCGGTCAAGGGGGCGCTCTCGATGGCGCTGCAGGCGAAAGAGGACCGCCGCGCGGGGTTGCTGGTGCCATTCGCCAACGTCCGCGAAGCGTCCGTCGTGGAGGGCGTCGACATCATCCCGGTCGGCTCGCTTGCGGAGGCGGTCGGTTTTTTCAGCGGCCAACTCGGTATCGAATCGGCGTCGTTCAGTTGGGACCAGGCGTTCGAGGAGCACGGCAGCTATCCGGTCGACTACTCCGATGTGAAAGGCCAGGAATCGGCCAAACGGGCCGTGACGGTGGCAGCCGCCGGGTCGCATCACCTGCTGATGATCGGTTCCCCCGGAACCGGCAAAACACTCCTCGCCCAGCGGCTCGGCAGCATTATGCCGCCGTTGTCGCCCGACGAATGCCTCGAAACAACCCGCATCTACAGTGCCGTCGGACGTCTCCCGGCGAAGCAGTCACTCGTGCTCATGCGTCCCTTCCGTTCGCCCCACCACACGATCAGCGAAGCGGGTCTCGTGGGCGGAGGGAGCACACCCACGCCGGGAGAAATCTCGCTCGCTCACAACGGCCTGCTGTTCCTCGACGAGCTGCCCGAGTTCAACCGGCGGACGCTGGAGGTGATGCGACAGCCGCTCGAAGAAAACTGCGTGACCATCTCGCGGGCGATGGGCAGCGTCACGTTCCCCGCCCGGCTGATGCTCGTCGCGGCGATGAACCCCTGTCCCTGCGGGTACCGTGCCGACCCCAAACGGCAATGCAATTGCAACCCCATGCAAATCGAACGGTACCTCAGCCGCATCAGCGGGCCGCTACTCGACCGGATCGACATCCACGTGGAAGTCCCGCCCGTGCCGTTCCGCGAACTGTCCAACAAAGCCCCCGGCACTGGCAGCGACACCATGCGCGAACAGGTCATCGCCGCCAGTGAGCGACAGGCCCACCGTTTCCGTGATGATCCGACATCGACCGCCAACGGGAAAATGGCACCGCGGCAGATCCGCAAGCACTGCCAACTCGATTCCGACGCCGAGTCACTTCTCAAAGCGGCCATGGAAGACACGGGCCTGTCCGCCCGCGCCCACGACAAAATCCTCCGCGTCAGCCGCACCATCGCCGACCTCGCCGCCAGCGACAAGATCGCTCCCGAACATCTCACCGAAGCCATCAATTACCGCACCCTGGACCGTACCTACTGGCAGGCGTAGCGGGCCGTCGACGGGGACCGTATAAACCGCGACACTCACGTCGCCCCTCCGCAAGCCCGACGGCAGGGGCAAAGAACGGGGACGCAGCTCATTGATGGTGCGCGTCAACGACGCCTACGATGGCCTGGGGCGACGGATCGGCCGGCAGCAACTCACATGGGATGCCGTCAATGAGGCGTTCGTCACGGCAGAGACGCTCACCTACGCCTACGACGGATCCGCCCGCCTGTTGGAACTGGACCTCGCCGACTCCGGGGACGTGGTTCGGCAGTATCTCAACGATCCGGCTTCCGGGGAGATTCTGGCGATCGACCAGGCCGACCCGGTCGCGAACAACACCAAAGACCTCTGGGCCTTTGCCGATCCCAACGGAAACCTGGCCACCGTCGCCACCGTCGCCACCGTCGATTTTGTCGGTGCCTGGTCGGTCGTGCACCGGCGGTACGATGATTTCGGCAACGTGGCCGCCACCTTCGGCGACACGGGCAACGCCAACCTCGTCGCCGCGCCGCAGCAGTGGAGCGGGCTGTTCGCCGACGCGGCGACCGGGCTGTACGACGCCCAATCGCGCGGCTGGTACGACCCGCAAATCGGCCGCTACCTCACCGACACCGGCGGCATCAACGGCTACCGCGCCTTCGGCAACCAACCCGCAAACGTCGTCAAGTCCTCGATCAGTCTCGACGACTTCGAGGGACCGAGCCCCTTCTCCGGGGTTCTCGGTAACACCGTCGGTCGCGGAACCCATGCACTGTTCGGTGAAACGCTGACGAACGCGTCAGACGTCCAGCTCGGACTGGGGATCGGTATCGGAGCCGCAGCGGCTATTTTCGGCGGCGAGGCCGTCCTTGGGTCGTTGGGACTGATCGGGGCTGGTACGACCGCGGCGGAAACTTCGTTCTTCGCGGCCGGCACAACCGCAGTTGCCTACGCAAGCCTCGGAGTCAGCGGCGCGCAAGTTGCCTTTTCCGGCGGTGCGGAAGGCAAGCTGAATTTGGCCTTCGATGCGTTTGGTGTCGGCTTCCTCCGCCACGCCAATACGGCAAGAGGCCTATTCCGCTCCGGACTCTTCGCAGCCGATGTCGGCTTCAACACGGCTCAAGGCGTTCTCGGGACGACGGACGCAATCTCCGCTTTCCGTCAGGGCAACGTCGCCGGTGGCGTGCTGAGTGCAGCCGGCGGCCTGCTCGGCTTCGCCGGAGCCGGCCTCGGCAGCCGCAATCTGTCCCAGCTGCTGAGGACGGATCCCTTTGCGAATCCACTAAACTTCGTTACGTTCGATCCATTCACAACATTGAACAGCGGAGCATTCGGAACAGGACGAGTTGCCCTAGCTGCCCGTTGAAATAGTTGGTGTCGGCCGCGGCGTGGTTTTTTGGTCCGGGGGGCAGGCGGCGAGGAGGGGGGGCGTTGAATTTGTTGGCGATTGGCTGACGAAGTTTTCGAAACGCGCGATGAGCCGGGTCAGAGCCGGCAGACGCCGCAGAGGGGCACATCGCGGCGCAAACAGACGCGCCCACAA
>JAJDEI010000126.1 GCA_029259845.1 Planctomycetaceae bacterium
GAGTTGCCGATCGTCCCGACCGTTTCGAACCCCGGCTGCGAAAGCGGAGGCCAAAGCACTACGCCTACCTCCGCAAACCTCGGCGGGTCATCAAAAGCGAAATGGCAAAAGGGATTACGATAATTTAAGTGCCATTCGGCGATGTGCCCCCCGGCACGCGGAGCAAGCTCCGCGGCTAAGCGAACTCCGCGATCGCGGGCCGCGATCCCGATCCGCCGTCACGGCTCACCGTGCTCAGGAGCCGTAGAGTCCGCCGAGTGCGCTCAGGAACATGCTGGCGAGGGGTCCTGGCTCGTTCCACATCCACATCGAACGCACGAGATCCAGCATCACCACGCCGAGGATCACCAGCAGTCCCGTGGAGACCAACAGGCCGACAAAGGGGCCGGTACCCCAGTCGACATCGACCGGTGCGGCCCGCGAGACGGGTGCCACAAAGTCGCCGTGACTCACGCCGGAGGTGAATCCTTCCTCGAATTCTCCCCCCTCTTCCTCGAAGACGTCGAGTTCCTCGACGGTCCCGCTGTCAATACCGGAGTCGAAATCGAGTTCGTCGGAGAACTCGCCGCTTTCGTCGACGTCAAACACGGCGTCATCGAATTCGGCCGAATCATCGAGGGCGCCGACCAAGGCCGTCTGGTCGTCGGTCTGGTCGTCGTCCAGCGCGAACACTCCCGTGTCTTCCTCATCGCCGGACGTTGCGTCGAAATCAAATCCGTCGTCGTCGTCTTCCATGATGGTGGGGATATCGAAGTGCGTGCCGCCGCCCGAATCCATCATGGGCGACGTCTTGTCGAGATCGTCCGCGATGGGGGACAGGGCGATGCCGCTGTCTCCGGCGAGGGTGATCCCTTCTTCGTCGAGGTCGAGCGAAATTCCGCTATCGGCCGGTGCTTCGAGCGAAATCCCGCTCTCAGCGGCCAAGGTCATCGAGCTGTCTTCGGTGAGGGAGATGCCGCTCTCTTCGGACAGCACAACGGACCCGGAATCATCGCTCCCACCCAGATCGACCGAAACCGCCGAATCGCCAGCGGGGATCAATGCGATATCACTGTCTGACGCCCCTTCGTCAGCCGTTGAGGCATCGACCACCTGCACGTCGCTGTCGCTACCCTCAGCCGCCGCGTCAGCGACCAGCCGCACGTCGCTGTCGCTTCCGACCAACCGGATATCGCTGTCGGTCTTGTCGTTCGGTCCGGGAGCCAATGAGATGTCGCTGCCGGAGTCGTCGCCGACCAGTTTGACGTCGCTGTCGGTTTTGTCGTCCGGTCCGGGAGCGAGGGTGATGTCGCTGTCGGAGTCCGGCTCTCCGACGATCTTGACGTCGCTGTCGCTGTCGTCTCCGACCATCTTCACGTCACTGTCGCTGTCGTCTTCGACCATTTTGACGTCACTGTCGCTGTCGTCCTCTTCGTCGGCTGCGTCCATGAGCTTGACGTCGCTGTCGGAATCCTCCGGCTCCGCGCTAATGCGGATGTCACTGTCGGAGTCGTCGTCCGCCTCGGCCCCCACCCGGGTGCCGCTGTCGGAAATGATCCCGGAATCCGAAACCAGACGCACGTCGCTATCGGAGCCGCTGCCCGCCAGAATGGGCGTTTCCGGGTCGGAATCCGCCTGACGTTGACGGGCCAGTTTCTCCACGTCCTCCGACTTGAACTTCCAGTTGCCGCGATCGGCGAATCCTCGGATGTCACCCTTCTCCCGCATGCGGACCAGTTCTTCCTTGGCGATCGACAGGTACTGCGCGGCTTCTTCCAGTGTGAGATACTTTTTGGCCATGAATGTGCGGCTCCCCAGCGATGAAACTCATCAATGCGAAATGGAGGTGAGGCCTCATCGCCTCAGTCGGGCAGAACCGAACGGGCCGGTCTGCCGTCGTGCAAACAGGTCCTGCTTCGGTGCAAACACGTCTCTTGGAAAGTTGGGATTCTCAACATCCGTGCCAAATCGGGACGAATGCCGGCAGTCTGCGGGTCGCACGCAACTCTGCCAGCCACGTGCGTTGCAGCATCCGGAATTCGCCCCTGCGGGAATCGGACCCTGCCAATATCACCATCGGCGTCGATGGTTTCCCTCAACAACATATGCCTTCCGGACCGCCTGATGCGGCCAAACCCTACAACACGATCACCGCGTAGAACGGCGCGGCTCGCGGAAGCGCCAAGGCGGCCCAACC
Organism: Planctomycetaceae bacterium; assembly: GCA_029259845.1. Lineage (GTDB taxonomy): Bacteria > Planctomycetota > Planctomycetia > Planctomycetales > Planctomycetaceae > JAHBXU01. Next base: position 2,177 of record JAJDEI010000126.1, read on the forward strand.
GCTCAGCCACCGTGGCACGGGCCGTTCCTTCAATTCTAGGTGGCCGCTGGCCTGATGCAAGAACCTTTGAGGCGGCGACTTGCATTTGGGACCGACGCTCGTGGGTGTCGGGACGGATGTTCACTCGTGTCGCCGACATGCGATCGACCAAGGATGACGCCGACTGGACGATTTCTCGCGGAGATCAGCATCAGCAGGACGCTCTCTGAACGCCCCTTCCTCAGAACCCAGAGGGTGAGCGACGGGTCGGCTCAATGACCGGACTTCGACGGGCGGAGGAAGACACCCAATGTCTCTCCTGAAGAATGGAATCGTCCCAGGAATTCGCCCCTCCGGACTTTCGCCAGAACCGGAATACTCTACGGAATCGTTAAAGGCGGCATCCTCCGCCGCCGATACTCCGTGACAGAGACCGTGCCGACGGCTGCGCCCATGCGGATTGCCCAATCGTTCGTCGCGCAGCTGATGATCGGGAAGTGGAGAAGTCTTCATGCTTGCTTCGAGAGTGAACCTGCTGATGGCCCTGTCGTTGGCTTTGGGGCTGTCCGGCTGCTACGGATACCACGTGCCGCCTGCTTCCCCCTATGGCGGGTACGGCGGTGCGTGCACCCCGTATGGCGACTACGGATACGGCGGGTATGGATACGGAGCCTACGGCGACGGAGGCTACGGCGACGGAGGCTACGGCTACGGTAACTATGATAACGGTAACTATGATTACGGGGGCTACGGAACCTATGGGCAGGCTGGCTACAGGGCGTACGGAGACTGCGTCGCCCCGGGCGGTGCCGACTACGGAGACTACGCCTATCCCCATCGAAGAGCCGGCGTCCGTGAACGTCTGCACGCCCGACGAGATACCCGCAGGGATCGTCATGAGGGTCGGCGGCGGCATGGTCCGCATCGCAGGCACCATGGCCGTCATGGAGACATCGGTTGCGACGGCGGCGGTTGCGACGGCGGCGGCTGCGACTGTTGCGGTGGTGACTTTGGTTACGACCAATGCGGGCAATGCTTTGATTGCTGCGAGTCCTGCGTCTCTTGTGGAGGCGACTGCACATCCTGCATGGAAAGTTCCGCGTCGTGGGACGGCTCGGCCGGTTGCGAGAGCTGCCAATCCGGGATGATCGACTCCGGGATGATCGACTCCGGGATGATGGGCTCTGGGATGATGGGCTCTGGGATGATGAGTTCACCCTCGCCGACGTGTGCCGGCGGTTCGTGCCAGCGAGGAGCCGAATGGCAGGACGGTACGCCAACGTTTGTTCCCTATTCTCACGAAGGGTCTCCCACCGAAGCCGCCCCGTATCCCATCGACGGCAGCATCCGGGAATCGCTCCCGGTTCCGCCCTCCGAACTGAACGTTCCGGAAGGGGATTTTGGGCCGGCTGACGGGGAAAGCAGCGTCATCCGCAGCCCGCAGGCGTTGGCGCCTGTCAACCAGACTCGCTGGGTCCCCCCGCAATTCTGAGCCCGTGTCGGCTCGTAATCGATTGAGCCGCTGAGCCTGCTCCGACCGTCGAATGCTCCTTCACTGCTGCGCCTCCTTCACTGCTGCGCAGCGAGCAAACGCGTTGGCAACTGGCGGTCGGACGGATCCTTGCGTAACCCCGTCGCCTCCCAAGCCGACGGTTCCGCCGTCGGACGCTCGTGGAGACGTTTGCATCGGACGGTGGACTGATGCTCGAAGCGGATCGGCGGCTGCTCGACAGCAAAGCCGTCGGCGCGGGACGCGGAGATCGCGAAACCATCGACGCGGCGGTCAGCCAACGAGGTCGCGAGGTCCCGATACGCCGCTGGGTGAGGAGGGCCAGGTTTTCGTTGCCTGCCGCAGATCGGGAATCTGCCCCACGGCCAAAGCAGGGCCGTTCAAAGATTGAAGCTGGGCAACCTCGTCACCCGAAGCGTCAGCGAGGGACGAATCGCTCGCTCACGTTCGCTTCCTCGCTGACGCTTCGGGTTACCATTGAGCTTGTCCCGGTCGGTCTTCTCCCAAGTGGAACTTTGAATGGCCCCCACGGCCAAAGTGGTTCGATGGAAAATCAGGGCACACGTCTTGTTGACGTTGCAGAGTCGCACCGACGTCGGCGGTCGCCGCCAACTCCGGCCGACCGCCAATCCATGATTCCGGTGAGCCCGGAGGCAACGCCGATGGCGAACCGCCGACAATCCCCAACAGCATGAAAAACACTCTCGCCCTGCGGGGAAAACGAACTTAAGTTGAACCGTCTCAGCGAGAATGCTATCTTACGCGGCCCCGGAGTGATCTTCTGCGCAACTTTTTCGGGTGTGAACGGTACAATGAATCGACTGACAGGCCGGTGACCCAATCGCCCGGCATCGAACAAGGCGGAGATGATTCTGTGGCTATCGACAAGAGTCTCAAACGAACCGGGCGGCTGCGACGGGCTCGCAACGTCCTCACACGGGAAGAACGCATCGCCAAGATGAAGTTCGACGACCAATGGGAAGAGGGGCGCAGCGCCTTCGGTCTGCCGAAAACCCGTGTCGTCAAATTGGTTATCGGCAAAAAAAAGAAAAAGAAGTCCGGCGACGAGGAGGACGAGGCGTCTGCGGACACAAAGGACTCCAAGGGATCCTGAGGCTGCGTCGCGGGGGACGCGCGGCCCCCATGCAAATATTGGACGGCACTTGCCATCATCGTCACGGAGGGCGAAGGCATGTTGCGACTCGCGGAGGCGGTCGGAGGCGGTTTCGTGCGCGGCAAGGCCCGCCGGCTCAGCCGCCGTTTTTTTGCCCGCACGCAGAATTGCCAGCAGACCCAGGAGGCAGTCCTGCAGCGGCTGTTGCGGCTGAACGCCGGCAGCCGTTTCCAACGGGACCACGGCCTCGATTCGCAAACCTCGGTGCGGGGATTTCGCGGTCGCGTCCCGATCGGCGATTACTCGTACGTCTCACCCTATGTCGAGTCGCTGAAAACGGGAGACTGTTCCGCTCTGTGCGGCCCGGGGAACGCTCTCAAAATGTTCGCCCTGAGCAGCGGGACGACCGGTGACACGAAGTTCATCCCGATCACCGGGCAGTTTCTCAAGGACTATCGCCGCGGTTGGACGGTGTGGGGCATCAACACGTTCGACGACCATCCGCCCCTGCGCCGGTTGAAGATCCTGCAACTGGCGAGTCATCACGACCAGTTCCGGACACCGGTCGGCACCCCCTGCGGGAACATCAGCGGGCTGGTGCAGAGCATGCAGTCCCGGTTCCTCCGCTTCAAGTACACGCTGCCGGCCGCGCTGTTGCAAATCACCGACCCAGCCGTCAAGTCGTACACGCTGCTGCGGATCGCGCTCGCCGACCGGGACGTCGGACTGGTCGTCACCGCCAATCCCAGCACGCTGGTTCATCTTGCGCGGGAGATGGCGGATCACCAGGACTCGCTGCTTCGCGACATCCACGACGGCACGCTCGCTGTCGGTGATTCGGTTTGCCCGTCCGTGCGGCGTGCGCTGGCTCCGCATGTCCGTCGACCGAACCCCGGTCGCGCGCGGGAACTTGCCGCTGCGATCACACCTTGCGGACGGCTCCGCCCGCGCGAGGCATGGGCGTCCTTGACGGTTCTTGGCGTGTGGACCGGCGGCAGTGCCGGTGCCTACCTTCCCGCCGTTCGAGAGTCTTTTGGCAACGTCGCCATTCGGGACCACGGGCTGTCCGCGAGCGAAGGACGCATGACCATCCCCTTCGCGGACGGCACCGCCGGCGGCGTGCTCGATGTGGGGGCCCATTTCTTCGAGTTCATCCCCGAAGAACAAGTCGGCCAAGAACAGCCGCACACCTTGCTCGCCCACGAACTCGAAACCGGCTCCTGCTACGACATTTTGCTGACGACGGCCTCCGGACTGCACCGGTACGACATCCGCGACGTCGTCCGCTGCACGGGGCATGTTGGCACAACGCCCGTTCTGGAGTTCCTCCACAAGGGCGCCCACATTGCCAATGTGACTGGCGAGAAAGTGACCGAATCGCAAGTCGTCGCCGCGGTGCGTTCGGCAACGCTCCCGCTCGCCTTGAGCCTGAGCTATTACACCGTGGCTCCGGTTTGGGGAACACCGCCCGCGTACCGGCTGTTGGTCGAAGGGCGGGACGTTCCCACGCTCCGCGATGCCGAGCGACTGGCAGAGTTGGTCGACATCGAACTGCAGCGGCTCAACTGCGAGTACGCCGACAAACGGGCGACCGGGCGGCTGGCTCCGATGGCTCCCCTAACGCTCCCTGACGGCACCTGGGCGGAGATGATCCGCCGCCGGCAGTCCCAACCGGGCGGCAGCCTCGAACAGTACAAACACCCCTGTCTCAAACCGGATCTCGACTTCGCCGAGACGTTGGTGCGCGAGTTTCCCGAAGTGGCCCCGCGGGTGGCGTGACGCCGGTTTCTCACCGGTGTTCGTCACAATCATTTAGCCGCCGAGCTTGCTCGTCGCGCTGCCGTCAGGATGCGCTCGAATCGCGGAGCAAGCTCCGCAGTTAGCCCGGATATTGCATTCGCCGGTTGCGGTTGCGGTTGCGGGCGGGGGCGGCGTGTGGTGGACGGGGTTCGGGGTCACGGCAATCGCACGTTGGTTGCCACACGCGATGGCTGTGTGACTTACGATGCACGCCATCCGCCCAGGATGGGCGTCCGCAGCATCAGGCCAGGCAACAAGTTGGGGTCACGTGATTGTTCGACGTGCGATTGCCGTGGGTTCTGGGCGAACAGGACGCGGGCGGGCCAACGGGTGTTCAGCCGCAGCGAGTGGGCGGCTGAGCGGAACAGCGATTGAGCGGAACAGCGATTGATCGGGACAGCCACCGAGCGGAACAGCGATGGAGCGGGACAGGTCGATGGGAGGGAAC
>JAJDEI010000127.1 GCA_029259845.1 Planctomycetaceae bacterium
TCATCAAGCGATCCTGCTCGGACACCTCCGCATGACCCTGCCCAGCCAACTCAAGCCAACCGAAATGTAGTGACGACTTTCACAGCCCGACCGTTACACGGCAAGCACTTACGTCAATCACTGGGGAACTTGGGCTAACGCTCCGGGCTCTGACGGGATTGCTCCGGGCTCCGATGGGATTGCTCGGGATATTCGTGTGACTACAGCAGACTTTGCGGCGGAAATCGTGAAAGAATGGCATTGTTCCCAGCCGGAACCGGTCGTAGAATCCGATAGAGGAATTGGAACCACATGCCCGCCGATGTACAACGCCTGAATGAGCTGCCGTGACGCCGTCGCCGCGAGTGCTGGTCTATGTGCCCCCTGATGCTGAGGGGGAAATCTCCGCTGCCGACTTTACCGCCGCAGCCGCCGACATTGTGACCTCGCTGCCGGATGCGGTGCAGCGGCTTCAAACGGGTCGGTATGAGGGGATCTCCGTTTGGGGGCCGGGCGCGGACTCGATCCGGTTTTTGCTGGAATCGGGGGGCTTGCTGGAGGAGTTGCCGGAAGCGGTCGTGCTGCTCGACCTCGATCTGCACATTCTGTGGTGCACGGGCCAACTGGCTGAGTTTACGCATCAGACGGAGCCGCTCATTGGCCAGCGGTTTTACGATGCGTTCGGAACGCCGGAGATTCTGGGCCCCGACTTCTGTCCGTTTCATACGGCCATCGGTTCGGGGGAATCGGCACAAAGCCGCCTGCGGGTGGGCGACAAGACGTACTTTGAGGTGCACGCGACCCCGTTGATGGAAGGGAACGGGGAAGACTCGTTGCCGTCGTATTTGCTGGTGACGGTGCGAGATGTTTCGGGCGACATGGCGCAGCGGTATAAGCTGTCGGCCATTTATCAGGCGGGACTCGAACTGGGGGACCTGCAGCCTCAAGAAGTGCTGGAGATGTCGGTGGAGGAACGGGTCGAGTTGCTCAAATCCAAGATCCTGCACTACACGCAGGACTTGCTGGAGTTTGAGACGGTCGAGATTCGTTTGATCGACGAAAAGACGAACATCCTCGAGCCGCTTTTGGCGGTGGGGATGGAGCCGGACGCCAAAGGCCGCGAGCTTGAAGCGAAAGCCGCGGACAACGGCGTGACCGGTTTTGTCGCTGCCACCGGTCGCAGCTATCTTTGCGAAGACACCAAAGCCGATCCCTTGTATCTGCGGGGGGCCCCGGATGCCCGCAGCTCACTGACGGTGCCGCTGATTTTGCATGATGCGTGTTTGGGGACATTCAACGTCGAGAGTCCTCGTCCGCGCGCATTCACCAACAACGACCTGCAGTTTCTGGAGCTGTTCAGCCGCGAAGTGGCGATGGCCCTGAACACGCTCAACCTGCTGGAAGCGGAAAAAGGAGCGACCGCGAGCGAGAGTGCGTCGCAGATTCTCCGCGACGTCGCCCCATCGGTCGACCAGATTCTCAACGACTCCTACTGGGTGCTGGAGCGGTACATCGGCCATGACCAGCAGGTGACGGAACGATTGCAGAACATCCTGCAGCATACCCGTAACATTCGCGAACAGATTCAGCAGATGGGGGAATCGGTCGCGACGAATCTCAAGCGGGTCCGTGCTCCGGCGTGGCACGAACGGCCCCAGCTGAAAGGGAAACGGGTGCTCGTCGTGGACAGCGATGCTGATGTCCGTAGCGCGGCCCACGCCTTCCTGGGACGGTACGGTTGCTTCGTCGAGACGGCTCACGACGGCGAAGAAGCGATGACCATGATCCGGCAATCCCATTACGACGCCGTGCTGACCGACATTCGCCTGCCCGACATGAACGGAGCCGAATGCTTCTCGCGGATTCGCGAGATTCACGAGCATGTGCCGGTGATCCTGATGACCGGCTTCGGATACGATCCGACGCATTCGATCGTCAAAGCGCGGCAGATGGGATGCGAGTCGGTGCTCTTCAAGCCGTTCCGGCTGGACCAACTGTTGGCGGAGGTCGAGAAGGCGATCTCCGAGCCGCATCCGGTGACCGCGACGCACTCGTGATTCCGATGCCCTCGTGGATGACGTGCTTGAGACCGGCGCACGCGGAGCAAGCTCCGCGGCGAATTGGGGTCGTGGCGATGTGGTTTTTGTTGCGAGCGTCCCGGTTGACAGGAGACGAGCGTCAATTCCATTCGGGGTGGTCGCTGGTGTGCGGCAGTAGCCGGTGCGTTTCGTAGACCTCTTTGACCAGTTCGTCCCACACTTCGTAGGGATCGTCGTCGAATAAATAGTCCATGTTGGCGGGGATGTCGAACCAGTCGCCGCGATTGATCTCGGACTCCAATTGCTCCGGTGCCCAGCCGGCGCACCCGCAATAGACACGGAACGGCAAGCCATCCTCGTCGCAGAGCGCCCGCTGGACGACTTCCTCGAAGACTTCAGGGTTTGTCCCGACGTAAATCCCGGGGAGGATCGGCGGTTCTCCATTGCTGAGTTCATCCGCGCTGTGCACGATGAACAACGCATTGGGTTCAACCGGTCCGCCCACATACACCACGTCGTCCGTGTGAGGCAGCTCGAAATGTCCGCCGAGAGCGTTGGCGATGCTGACCGATGAAGGGCGGTTGACGATGATGCCCAGCGCCCCTTCGTCGCCATGCTCGATCATCAACACGGCGGTCTTGAAGAAGTTGGGATCCCGCATCCGGGGTCCGGCAATCAGAAAATGTCCTCGAAGCGATTCTGGCATCCCGTCTCACCGTCACCAACTCAGATCGATTGAAGTGGGCTGCATTATACGCGGTTGCTGACGGATCGAACAGCAGGCATGTCTGATTCGGTGAGCATTGGGGGCATCCGCAAAATGATGGAGGTGGCTGGGGCGATCTGAAATCGATGATCGGTCAGCCGCCCGGAACTCTGGGGCTGTGGACGGTGAACGAACCGCGCCCACAGCCCCAGTTTTCTGTTTGAGGACACGTTTCCGTGGCCCCAGCAGCGCCCCAGCCATCCGACCGTCTGTTGCCCGCGGCTCTGAGGTTGGCGTGTGGTCGGTCACAGGATCACCGCTGAGGCGATGACCGGTTTGACCGTGCGGGTTTCGCCTGTCAGAATCGGCCTCACTGGATCGCTCGCGGCCAGTTTCTTCTCGACCGGATGTCCCGGTTGGTGTTCCGTCCTTTCGCCGATGGGGGGATCCTTGCTGATGCCACTCTCTGAGGACCAGTTGGTTGCGCGGCTCAAAGCGGGGGACCGGGACGCGCTGGCGGAGTTTATCGGTCGCCGCCGCCCGCAGCTAACGGCGTTCATTGTCAAACGGATGAGCGACCGGCTGCGCACGAAGGTTGAAGCCTCGGACGTGCTTCAGGAGGTGACGGTCGCCGCGCTCAACGGTCTGGCAGACGTGGAACTGGGGGACCGCGACCCGTTCAGTTGGCTGTGCCAGCAGGCGGAGCGGCGGATCATCGACGTTCATCGGCACCATTTTGGAGCGCAGAAACGAGCCGCGCATGGAGAGGTCGGCCTGCACGCGCCTGCTGCGGGACGGGATGAGGGACAAATCGCCGACCTCGTCGCTGCAAGCATGACTTCGCCCAGCAGTGCCTTTTCGCGACGGCAGAAGGAATTTCACATGCTCGAAGCCCTGCAGAGCCTTCCGGACGATGCCCGTGATGCGCTGCGGCTGCGTTACCTGGAAGGGCTGCCGAGCAAGGACATCGCCGCACGGTTGGGGAAATCGGACGGAGCGACGCGCGTGCTGCTCAGCCGCTCGCTCAACAAGCTGCAGGACATGCTCTCCCAGAATGATGAGTTTCAAAGCCTCATCATTCTGCGACCGGACTGACGGGCCGTTCCGCGAACAATCTCCGAACGGCGGCCACGCACACTGAGGCCGCATAGTTCGCGTACTTTGCCGTTTATGTCAGAAAACAGCCCCACTCCTGTTTGCCATTCCTGAGGAATTTTGAGATTTCCGGAATACTCGCCTCGTGGATTGGATCATCTTGGCGTGGTGTGGTATTGATCGCACCAGACTGTTAACAGCCACCCATTCACGACGGAAGAGAGACAAGCCATGAAATCGTTTTCCACATTCGCCATGTTCGCCGGATTGCTGATGTTCACCGCAGTTGGCTGCGGCGATCAAGGCGGAACAGGTGCTGCCCCGGCAGCCGGTGAAGCCGCCGCCCCCGCAGAGGGTGCCGGTGCAGAAGACCACGCCGATCACGACCACGCCGAAGGCGAAGACCACGCTGATCACGCGGACGGCGAAGAAGCTGCCGAAGGCGAAGCGGCTGCCGGTGAAGAAGAAACCCCCGCCGAAAACTAATCGCTCTTGCGGTCGACAAGCCACGCGACGTGCTCCATCAGAGCACGTCGCGTGTTTCATGAGGAGGGCGCGCAAGAATCGGCCGTTGCTCGCCTGCCAGAACGTCGGGAGCAATTGGCGTTGCCCCTCCCTCGGCACGGCTGACACAGCCGCGGCACAGCTTTCAGGAGGTTCGCAGTCAGGCATGGCTGCTCCCTGGCTGAACGGCTCACGCGGGGACGACGGTGCCGATTCGCTGCGACTCCCGCCCTGCCCCGCTCACCGCCGCCTCGTTCAATTGGGACAACACGTGGTCCGCTGCATCGGACTTGACGATGAGCGCCAGCCCGACCCCCATATTGAAGACGCGGTCCATCTCCTCCGAATCGATGTCCCCCAAGCTCTGCAGCCATTGAAACACCGGCGGCACGTCGCCCGACGAGCGGTCCAATTCGATGCCGCAACCCTCCGGCAAGAGGCGCGACACGTTCTCAGCGAGTCCGCCGCCGGTAATGTGGGCGATGCCCGTGACGGCTGGTCGCAGTTCCGGGTCGCCCATCAGTGCGCGGACGACATCTGCATAGATGCGTGTGGGGATTAGCAGTGCTTCGCCGACGGTTGTGCCGAGTTGGTCGATTTGGTTGTCAATTCCCAGTCCCGCCTGTTCGAAGACAACCTTGCGGACCAAACTGAATCCGTTGGAGTGCAGCCCGTTGGAGGGGACGCTCAGAATGGCATCCCCCGCCCCAATCCGGGATCCGTCGATGAGTTGGGACTTTTCGACAACGCCGACGCAGAAGCCGGCCATGTCGAAATCGCCCGCCGCGTAGAGGTCCGGCATGATGGCTGTCTCGCCGCCAATCAGAGCCGCGCCGGCCTGCAGGCAACCGTCGCTGACTCCCTTGACCAGTTGCTCGATCAGATCCGGATCGTCCTTGCCGAGCGCGAGATAGTCCAGAAAAAAGAGCGGCTCCGCCCCCAGGCAGAGGCAGTCGTTCACGCACATCGCCACCAGGTCGACGCCGACGGTATCGAACCGCCCCGCACGGATGGCCACTTTGAGCTTCGTCCCGACACCATCGGTGCCGCTGACCAGGACCGGGTCCTCATAGCGGCGACCGTCCCCCTGAAGCTGAAACAACCCGGCGAATCCCCCGACGAGCGGCATCACTCGCGGCGAATGTGTGCGGCCAATCAGCCTCGGCAGCCGTTGCATGGACTGCTCATAGAGTTCGAGGTCGACGCCGGCCGATTTGTAGGTTGTTGCGCTCATGGATGTTGTCCGTGGACGGTTGGCTGATTCCCGCGTTGACCTGTCGCGACCCGTTGCTGACCCGTTGCTAACGCTCCGGGCTCTGATTTTCCTAACGCTCCGGGCTCTGATTCGGTTTGTCTGTGGACGGTGGTCGACAGACAATTGGTCGTTTTTCTGTGATAATCCGCTGGGCTGTCTTTGCGACCTTCCCGGAACCCGAAGCGTACGTCCCCTGTGAACGCCACACAACTGATCGCCCGTAAACGTGACGGCGAAGTGCTCAGCGACCGCGAGATCGGTTGGCTGATCGACGCCTATGTGAGCGGCGATCTGCCCGACTATCAGATGGCCGCGCTGGCGATGGCGGTCTACCTGCGGGGGATGACGGACGAAGAGACCGCCGCGCTGACGCTTTCGATGCTGAATTCGGGGGTGACCTTGTCGTGGGAGGGTCGCACGGTTCCTCTCGTCGACAAGCATTCGACCGGCGGGATCGGCGACAAGGTCTCGCTGATTCTGGCCCCGCTGCTGGCGTGTTGTGACGTCCGGGTGCCGATGATCTCCGGTCGCGGGCTCAGCCCCACCGGCGGGACGCTGGACAAGCTGGAGGCGATCCCCGGTTTTCGGACGGACCTCAGGATCGGTGAGTTTCAACAACTCTGCGACTCGGTCGGCTGCGTCATCGCCGGTGCGACCGCCGACCTCGTTCCCGCCGACCGCAAGCTGTATGCCCTTCGCGACGTGACGGCGACGGTCAGTTGCATTCCCTTGATCACCGCCAGCATCATGAGCAAGAAACTGGCGGAGGGCCTCGACGCGCTGGTCCTGGACGTCAAACATGGCAGCGGGGCGTTCATGAAGACGTCCAATGAGGCGGGCCAACTCGCGCGGTCGATGGTCGCGACCGGCAAGCGGCTCGGCGTGGCGACGACCGCGCGGCTCACCGACATGAACCAACCGCTCGGCCGCATGGTCGGCAACGCGGTTGAAGTGGATGAATCGATCGACGTGCTCCAAGGCGAAGGACCCGCAGACGTTCGCGAACTAACGCTGGCGTTGGGAGCGGAGGTGCTGCGGTCCGCGGGACGATTCGACACGTGCGAAGAGGCGGAACAGCACCTGGCACAGCAGTTGTCCTCAGGACGGGCGCTGGAGAAGTTTCGGGAGATGGTCGCAGCTCAGGGAGGCGACCTCCCAGCGGCGCGACTTGTTGCTCCGGCCAGTGAGATCGTCGCGCGGACAGCGGGGGTGATTCAGACGGTCGACGCTGAGTCGCTGGGGTACGCGGTGATTGAGATGGGTGGGGGACGGAAGGTGCAGAGCGATCGCGTCGATCCTGCGGTGGGGATCGAAATGCGGGTGCGGATTGGAGACGAAGTAGCGCGGGGGCAACCGTTGGCGCGGGTGTTTGCGAAACCGCAAGCGATGGATGCGGCCCGGGGGATAATCGAAAGCGCGATCCGGGTCGGCGAAGAACGTGTCGATCCGCCGGTCTTGATGGGGGAACGAATCCGATGAATCGTCAACAACTGATCGATGCGGCGGTGGCTGCCCGTCGGCAAGCATATGCGCCGTACTCGGAGTTCCGGGTGGGAGCAGCGATTGAGACGGTCTCCGGAGAGATGTTTGTCGGGTGCAATGTCGAGAATGCGTCGTACGGGCTGACGATCTGTGCAGAGCGGGTGGCGGTCTGCGCGGCGGTGGCGACGGGGCAGCGGGAGTTTGTCGGCTGTGCGGTCGTTACGTCGGGCGGAGCGATGCCATGTGGTGCGTGCCGTCAGTTTCTGGCGGAGTTCGCCGCGCGGCTGCCGGTGCTGATCGTCGATGCGGACAGCGGCGAGGTCGTCGCGGAAACGGACATTGGGGAGTTGCTGCCGGGGAGGTTTCGGCTGCGGGAAGATGTGTGATGTGAGTTTGGTGAGCGTCTATCGAGTCTGGTTGCGGGGATTGACCCGTCGCTAACGCTCCGGGCTCTGATTCTGTGCACACACTGGTTGGCCCACCGGTTGCGACCGGTGGGATTGGGGGGGGAGAGAGAGGGGGCGTCTGTTGACGGGTTGGTGGGTCGCGCGATATGAGTGCGATGGACGCGGAGGACGGGTTTTTCACAGGTGAACTTCGATGAGCGAGCGGATTTTCAATTTCTCAGCCGGGCCGGCGGTGTTGCCGGAACCGGTCATCGAGGAGGCCCGGGAGGCGCTGTTGTCTCTGGGTGATACGGGCATCGGCATCATGGAGCATTCCCATCGGGGGAGTGCGTTCAAGGCGGTCCTCGCCCAGACGGAGGACCTGTGCCGCCGGCTCGCGGGAATTCCGGACGACTATCGCGTGCTGTTTCTGCAAGGGGGGGCGTCCTCGCAGTTCTTCATGGTCCCCATGAATCTCATGCAGTCTGGCGATACGGCGGATTACCTCATCACCGGCTCGTGGTCGAAGAAGGCGGTTGCGCAGGCCAAACGTTACGGCGAAACGCATGTCGCGGCGACCAGTGAGGACCGCAACTTCTGTTACATCCCGACCGATACTGACTACAGCAGCCGTCCGCGGTACGTGCACTTCACCTCCAACAACACCATCTTCGGCACGCAGTGGTCCGACAAACAGGGGGCGGAGGAGCCGCAGCCGCCGGATGATGCGTGGCTGATCTGCGATGCGAGCAGCGACATTTTCAGCCGGCCGCTCGACATCCGTCGTTATGGGATGATTTACGCCGGAGCGCAGAAGAATCTGGGGCCGTCCGGGGTCACGCTGGTAATCATCCGGGACGATCTCGTCAAAGCGGCGGCTCTCGACATTCCTGAGATGCTGCAATACCGCACGCACGCCGAGAACGACTCCTGTTACAACACGCCGCCCACCTTCGGCATCTACGTGATGGGCCGCGTCTTCAACTGGATTGACGAGCAGGGAGGCCTGACGGAAATCGCGGAGCAGAACCAGACGAAAGCCCGGGTGCTGTATGATTTCCTCGATGAGAGCGTACTCTTCAAACCGACGGCGGACACCGACAGCCGCTCGCTGATGAACGTGACGTTCGTCACTGGCAACGCGGACCTCGATGCGAAGTTCATCGGCCTGGCCCGGGAGGCGGGACTTGACGGGCTGAAGGGGCACCGCAGCGTGGGCGGGATGCGTGCCAGCATGTACAACGCATTTCCTCAAGCGGGTGTTGAGCGGCTTGTGGACGTCATGCGGGAATTTGAATCGAAGCACAGATGAACGAAGCCTCCCCACCCCCGGTCGCCGACCCGGCTCACGCGGACATCGGCATCGTCTGCGCTCTCAAGCTGGAGATCACCCCCTACCTGGACCGTTGCGACCGCATCCGCAAGTACACGGGGGGCGACTTTACGTTTCGCGGGGGCCTCACAGGACCAGACTACGACATGCGTGTCGTCACGGTTGAGGCGGGGACCGGTCCGGGGCGGGCATCGCGGGCCACACAGGCGTTGATTGATGCGCACACGCCCCGCTGGGTGATTTCCGCCGGATTCTCGGGGGCGCTGCAGTCCGATCTCAAGATCGGCGATCTGGTCATCGGGAATTCGATCGTCGACATCGCGGGCGATGACCTGAAGGTCGATGTGCGCATGGCGGCCGACCCCAAGCGTGGCTGGCATGTGGGGCGGCTGCTGATGGTCGAGAAAATTGTGCGGACCGTGGCGGAGAAGCAACGCCTGGGAGAGCAAACCGGAGCGATGGCGGTCGATCTGGAGTCTCTGGCGGTCGCCCGCAAGTGTGTCGAGACCCACACACGGTTCATCGCCGTTCGCGCGATCAGCGACGACTTGTCGCAGGACCTTCCACCGGAGGTGCTGTCGGTCTTCGGAGGGAGCGGGACCTTACGGGCCGGGGCGATTGCCGGTGCCGTCTGGAAGCGGCCCGGCAGTGTCAAGGAAATGTGGCGTCTCCGCGAACAGGCGGTGACCGCATCGGAACGACTGGCGGAGTTTCTGCAGCTGATTTCGCCCACGCTGGCGGAAACGGCGAGTTGACGGGAGCTCTGGGATGCGCAACGAGGGCGCTGCGAAACCGCACGGGATGCCGAGAGGCTTTCAAGATTCGGGGAGCCGAGGTCAGCTTGGTGCGAGGTCGGTGGTTTGGGGCGGCGTGGGAGACGGCTGGCCGTTAGCACCGCCCATCGCGTTGTTGGTGAGCACGACCGGCGTCCGCAGGTGCAGGTCGCGTTGCGGGAATGCGATTTCAATGCCGGCTGCCTTGAAGCGGTTGTCAATGGCCGTGTGCAGGTCATCCACCGTCTGGAGGCGGGCGTCCAGGTTGGGCAAGTAGGCTCGGAGAACAAAGTCGAGCGCACTGTCGCCGAACCCCTCGAAAGTGACCAGCGGTTCCGGGTCTTCAAGCACGTTCCCATGCTCCCGGGCCACGGCGAGGATTGTTTCGCGAACGAGAGCCGTATCGGATCCGTACGCGACGCCCACGTTGATCATCACGCGATTGGTTTTGTCGGACAGCGTCCAGTTGAGCAGCCGGCCGGTGATGAATTCGCGGTTGGGAACAATGTACTCCTTGCGATCCCAGTTGACGATGGTTGTGGCGCGGATCCGGATGCGGTTGACGACCCCGGAAATGTCGTCGATGGTGACCACGTCTCCCACGCGGACCGGCTGTTCGAACAGGATGATGATCCCGGAGACGAAGTTGGCGAAGATTTCCTGAAGGCCGAAGCCCAAGCCGAAGGTCAGAGCGGCGGCCAGCCATTGCACCTTTGCCCAACCGATCCCCAGCGTCTGGCTCGCGAGCAAGATGCCGATGAGCACGATGGAATAGCGCATCAGGGCTGTGATTGCATACGTCGTCGAGCGGTCGAGCGGGAGCCGTTGGAGCAGTGTGATTTCCAACAAACCCGGCAAATTTCGGGCGGCGGTCATCGTGAGCACGAAAACCAGCGATGCGAAGGCGAGATGGACAATGGTCACCGACCGAAGAACTTCCTTGGTCTCGTATTTCACATTCCCATCCACGTTTGTGGATTCTTCTCTGATTTGAACGGTGTACTCCCACAAAGGCCATCGATCGAGGAAGCGAAATGCCGGGACCACGTCAGACCAGATCATCCACACGCCAAGTAAGCTGGCAACCACAAACGTGGTGCTCACGAGCCGTTGCGACTGCCGACCGATCGAGTCCAGGTCCGTCTCTTCCAGGGGAGGCTCCGGCAGAAGGGTTGCGGCTTCGTCGGACGTTGCAGCCGCTTCGGAGGCCTGTCGATCGCGAAACTGTTGCAGCCGCAGGCGACGGTGCCGCAACATCAACCAGCGGAACAGACTGGCCCGCAGGTAGACCAAACCCAACAGCAGGCAAAGCGAAATCTGGCAGCGCGCGGCCAACTGCTGGGCGGAGTAGTAATAACCGGCGGCGGTCAGGCCGGCGAGCATCAGTGGGAGCCCCACGACCAACAGATACCAGAAGGACCTCAACTGGCCGATCCACCCGTTTCCCCGAAATGCCTGCAACTCTTGCAGGTCGCCGCCCCGCCGCAACAGCATGTGAGCCACGTAGGCGAGCAACAGCATGGCAGCAATGAACAACAGCCGCTCGATTGGAGCTTGTCGCCCATCGCCGTTGTGAAAGTGTGTCAGGGCCACAGCCGCCGCCAGGGGGAGACCAACGCTCAGCAGTTGCCTGAGCCGGCGACGGATCCGGCGCGCGGTCACTCGACGCAGTCCGAAATGAACCTCGCACAGCCCGTGCGGCCGCATCGACTGCCTCACCAACTCCAGCAGAAGAAACACTCCGGCCAGCCGGGTCAAACTCACGGCGACGGCCAGCACGATGCGGGATGCCTCGGGAGACTGCCACAACCTCCAGCCGAGGAACCACAGCAACCCCGGCCCAATAATCGCGGACAAGACAGTGAACTCCGTCGCGCGAACGGTCGGCAACAAAGAGACCGTGACTCGGCTTTGTGCCTGCTTGGTCAACTCGCGAAGGTGGTGGCCGATGCGCCGATGCAGCACCAACAGAAAGACGATTAAAGCTCCCACCGCGGCATACAGGGCGGGAACTTGCGCAATGTCTTGAAGGATCGCGCGGCCGAGAGACTGCCACGACGAAATGCCCCACATCCAGGAAAACGACTGGCGGTCGTCCAGCAGGTCCGACAGTTGCAGGGAACGATGACTGCGGACCCAAAGAACCCGCTCGTCGATGAAGTCGGCAAATCGATCAATCAGCTCGATCAACTCTTGTTCGTGCAGATCGAGTTGTGTCAGCGTGTCGGTGTAGTTTCGGTAAGCGTTGATGACCTTATCGAGATACTCGTATTGAGTTCGTAAAGCAGTCAACGCGCCCTCGGAAAGCGCTTCACGCTGTTTTTCGTCCAGGCCGGTTGAGGCAGCCACAATCTCGGCGGCATTCGCTTCGATGTCGCCGAGGTCGTCTAACTCGTCGCTCCGTTGGTACAGATTAAACTGAGCCTGTTCCAACGTCGCGATCCGAGCTTTGCGCTGTGCCTGATGGAAGCGGGCGCTGGGAAGCTGCGAGCGCAGTTCGCGAAGGCGAATACCAACCGAGGCGGTCAGGCCGAACTGCTTGTCCAGCGACTGAATATCCTGAAATTCCTTCCGCAACTCCGTGTGTTTTTGTTCCAAGTCCTTGCCGGACGTCTGGACCGCTTCGTGTTCCTTGCGGATTTCGGCCTCTTCCAAGGCAATCCGCTCATTGGCTTCGAGAATCGGCTTGAGCAGCGGCTGTGCCTGCATAGCCGCGGCTCTTGCTTCTTCGACACGTTGGGCCGCTTCCTGTTGGCGGAGCCGATTGATTTGCGATGTTTGAAGTTCCACTTGTTTGCGGAGGCGAGTTAGTTGTCTGGTGAGCAGTTCGCGCAATAAGGTCGGCAGGCCGACGGCGTCTTCGGCATCCAACAGTGCCAACTCGTTCTGGGCGGCCGCTGCCTGCCCCTGGAGAGCCAGCAGTTCCGCGCGCAGGCGAGCTTGGCGAAGGCTGGTCAACGCCGCCGGCTCTCCTTCGGCAGGCGCGACAGCGAAGAGGTCATTGACCTGCTGAGCTTTCTGCGGATAGTCGATGAGAAACTGCCGCGCCGCCCGACGCCGTGCCGTGCGTGCAGTCGGATCAGCCGACGGCAAGCCGAGTTGTTGTTCAAGCTGTGTGATCTGCTGCTGTGCGGCGTTTCGTTCCGTTTCCAACTCCGAGACGGACGCACCGGATTCGATCGCCGGGTCGTTCGCCTTTTTAAGTTGACTGAGGTTTCGCTCGACGTCCTGGAGATGCTGAGGGACT
Source organism: Planctomycetaceae bacterium (assembly GCA_029259845.1). Taxonomy (GTDB): domain Bacteria; phylum Planctomycetota; class Planctomycetia; order Planctomycetales; family Planctomycetaceae; genus JAHBXU01. The sequence continues at coordinate 12,800 of JAJDEI010000127.1, forward strand.
TGCTTGGTGTCTGCTGCGTACTTCGCCGCGTCTGCCTTGTAAGTTTCAACCGCCTGAATGTCCGCCAAGGCTTGTTGTGCCAGTTCCCCGGCTCGCTTTTTTTGATCTTCCGTCAAATCGGCAATCGTGGCGACTTGATTCTGGAGAGCGGTGATTTGATCCGCAGTCACCGTTTCGGCGGCAGGGGGAGCCGCCTCTGCCGGTGTCTGCGCGAACAGCCGCGACCCGGACATCAGGCAGCAAAACAGCGCGACGCCCACCATCCGCGCCCATGTGTCCTTGGTGCCTATTGGTGCAAACTCGTCCACGATCGTCTACGGCTCCTGGTCAGTCTCTCGGTCGCAGCTTTCGGATTCAGCCTTCTGAAACATTCGTTCATCAAAAGACTGCGGCGGATCAGTGTCTCAGATTCGGCGCAGCACGAACAGACCCGTTTGCGGGCCGGCCGTCATCCATCTGAAATCGGCGGGTGGCCCCGCTCGCTTTGTCGAGGGACCGTTCGCAGCAGCATCCGACGATCGCGAGGAAGCGCGACCCGTCGCTGACGCTCCGGGGGTGTGATTCTTTCCCACCGCGCGGCCAAACACCCGGTGTCTCGAATCAGCAAGGACGCGAAGTGCCTCATTTTGGGGGCTCATGTCCTCAACGTTTCTCGATCCCATGAGACACCGGGTGTTTTCCCCGAAAAATGCGCAACCTCTCCGGGCTCTGAGGCAACAGGCCGACCCCACCTGGAACCGGCTTGCTGGCCGACGGGTTCCGGCGGAGTTACCCTGCCCGATCATGGGCGAACCGTACTCTGCACAGTTGATCGTTGAGGCCGAGCTGCACGGTGTGCGGGTCGATAGCTTCCTGGTGCGGCACTTCCGTAACTACACCTCGTGGCGGATGCAGCGGATCGTGTCTGCGGGAGAGGTGCGGATCAACCACGTGGTGGCCTCGCCGACGCAGCGGGTGTTTGGTGGCGAGACGGTCCGCGTCCGGTTGATCGATCCGCCCGACAAACTGCTGCGGGCGGAGCCGGTGCCGTTCCGTCTGGTCTACGAAGACCCGTGGATGCTCGTCGTCGACAAGCCGGCGGGAATCGTTGCCCATCCGACGGGAGATTTTCAGTCGGGAACACTCGCGAATGGACTGCAGGCCTACCTGGACGAACGGACGCCGCTGCCCGGATTGGTGCGTCCCGGACTGCCGCATCGGCTCGACCGGCAGACGAGCGGGCTGATGGTCATCGCCACGCATCATCGGGCCCATGCCGAGTTGTCCATCGCTTTCGAGGCGAGGCGGGTGTCGAAGGCGTACCTGGCGATCGTGGAAGGCGTCTTGCAGCAGCCCGCCGGCACGATCGACCTGCCGATTGGACGGTCGCGGGCCGGTCGCCGCGTGCTGATGTCGGCGCGGGCCGATGCGGTCGATGCCCGGCCGGCGAAGACCCAGTTTCGTGTCGAGGAACGGTTCGCCGCGCACACGCTGGTTCGGGCCCAGCCGTTCACCGGCCGCAACCATCAAATCCGCGTGCACTTCGCACAGATCGGACACCCATTGTTGGAAGACGAATTCTACGCCAAGCGGGGGACCTTCAAGCCGTGGCGGGCGGCGGTTCGAGGCCCGGCTAACGACGAACGGAGTGCGGCGACTCCGGGTCACATCGCCGCGCTGGATAACGACGCCCCCCGATTCCTGGCTGCGGGCCGACATGCCCTGCACGCGGCCTCGCTGTCCTTCGCACATCCCATCACCGGTGCCTGGATGACGTTTCAATCTCCCCTTCCCGCAGACCTGCGGCGGACGGTCCAATCACTGCGATGATCGGGGACGCTGAACAGAACGCGTGCCTGACCCCGGCCAGGGGCATCCGCTCACTGGTGGAGGGTGGCTGGGGCGATCTGACGCCGATGATGAGTAAGCCGCTCGGAACTCTGGGGCTGTGGACAGTGAAACGAGCCACGTGACGGCCCCAGTGTTCGGTCTCAGGACATGTTTCCGCTGCCTCAACAACGCCCCAGCCACCCTGAAATGAGCGAGCACCACCATCGAACGGATACACCCACCCCGGCCTGCGAACGCTTACGCTGGTCGCCAATTCGCTCACGACCGGGTAAGATCAATGCTTCTGATTCGGAATCCCGTCTCACGCCCTCGACAGGGTTATCGATGTTCTCGACCATGATTCGCCGCCCGTGGGATGTTGCGGAATCGCTGCATACGCCGGAGGGCGTGTACCAAGCGCGCGACCATCACCGCCGTGAATTCCTGAAGAAGGTCGGACGGACCGCGATCGGTGCCGGGCTAGCGCTGCCGATCGCCGGCTGCGACCGACCGACGGACGAGGAGTTGCGAGCAGCCGGTGCCGTTGAGCCGCTGCCCGAAGAGAAAAAAGCCCTCTACCCTGCCCCGCGAAACGACGCATTCACCTATGGGCGTCCGGAGACAATTCAACGTGACGCGGCCGAGTTCACGAACTTCTACGAATTCGCCCCCAGTAAGGACGTGTACCGCTACGTGGGTCCGTTCGAGCCGACGCCGTGGACCGTCGAGGTGGGCGGGTTGTGCAGCAGCCCGCAGACGTTCGACCCCGACGACATTTATGATCGGTTCTCACTCGAGGAACGGGCCTATCGCCACCGCTGCGTGGAGACGTGGGCCATGTGCGTGCCGTGGACCGGGTTCCGGCTGCGGGACCTGCTCGAAGCAGTCGAGCCCCAACCGTCGGCCCGGTACGTCGCCTTCGAGTCCTTCAATCGCCCGGACCAAGCCCCGACGATGCAGGACGACACGTATCCCTGGCCCTATGCGGAAGGTCTGACGATGGACGAAGCGACCAACGAACTCGCCTTCGTCGCGACCGGCATCTACGGGGAGCCGCTCCCCAAACAACATGGGCCGCCCATCCGTTTAGTGATTCCCTGGAAGTACGGTTTCAAGAGCATCAAGTCGATCGTTCGCATCACGCTCACTGATCAGCGGCCCTCCGCATTCTGGAATACTTTGATCCCCCACGAGTACGGGTTCGAAGCGAACATCGACCCCGACGTGCCGCATCCCCGTTGGAGCCAACAGACCGAATGGATGCTGGGGACCGAAGAGCGTTACGAAACTCAGAAGTTCAATGGGTACGGCGAGTACGTCGCCGGTTTGTACGATGCCTAGCAGTCCTTTGAAAAACGTGTGCCACGGCTGTGTCAGCCGTACCGAAGTTTGCAAGCGTACTGGTTTCTCGCACTGCCGATACGGCAGTGGCACGCTGAATCGAGTTTTCCAACGGCGGATCACTCATTCTCAACGGCGGGGCCTGTTGTTGAGGTGCGGTATGTTGAGCATGGTCTTCCTGCGTTGTGCATCTGTTCTGGTTGTGCTGGGCCCGATGGCCGGCATGGCCTGCGGACAAGACGATTTCACGCCGAACTATGATGAATCGAAAGTGCCGGAGTACACGCTTCCGGATCCTCTCGTGATGCAGGACGGCACGCCGGTGGCCGATGCGGAGACGTGGAACACCAAACGGCGGCCCGAATTGCTCAGCCTGTTCCGGGAACACGTTTATGGCCGCGCCCCCGGTAAACCTGAGCAACTCCATTTCGAGGTGCTCGACAACGAACCGCAAGCGCTGGGGGGGATCGCCACCCGCCGGCAAGTCCGCATGCATCTCACCGAGGGGACCGACGGGCCGTCAATCGACGTGCTGATGTACGTTCCCAATGCCGGCCGGCCGGTGCCCGCGTTTCTCGGTTTGAACTTTTACGGCAACCACACGATCGCTCCGGACCCCAACATCCGGCTGAACACCAACTGGATGAGAAACCGTGGTCCGGGCATCGTCGACAACCGCGCCACCGACGAGACGCGCGGCACCCACGCCCCCTATTGGCCGGTCGAGATGCTCGTCAAACGGGGGTACGCCCTGGTGACGATGTACTACGGCGACATCGACCCGGACTACGATGACGGTTTCAAAAACGGCGTGCACGCCGCTTTCGATGAGCAGGTCACCGGCCCACTTGCCGACGACGCCGTGCGGCCCGGCGATGCCTGGGGTTCCATCGCCGCATGGGCCTGGGGCCTGTCGCGATGCGTCGACTACCTGGAGACCGATGCAGACGTCAATGCGGCCCGTGTGGCCGTCATCGGTCACTCCCGGCTCGGCAAGACCTCCCTGTGGGCCGGGGCGACAGACGAACGTCTGGCGCTGGTGGTCTCGAACAACTCCGGTTGCGGCGGCGCAGCCCTCAGCCGACGGGCCTTCGGCGAGACGGTCTCACGGATCAACACGGAGTTCCCCCACTGGTTCTGCGACAACTTCTCCCAGTTCAACAACAATGAAGCAGCCCTGCCGGTCGACCAGCATGAGCTGATCGCCCTCATCGCCCCGCGCCCCGTGTATGTCGCCAGCGCCACCGAAGACCTGTGGGCCGACCCGCTCGGCGAGTACCTTGCCGCCTATCATGCCAACCCGGTCTACAAGCTGCTCGGCACGACGGGCCTGCCCCGCGAATCGGCCGACCTGCCCCCCGCCGACGAACCAATCAAGACCGGCACCATCGGCTACCACCTTCGCAGCGGCAAGCACGACATCACCGGCTTCGACTGGCAACAATACCTCGACTTCGCTGATTTGCATCTGACAAAAGAGTAGCCATCTCACGAGCATATTCGTTCCATTGCCTTTAGAACCCGCCCAAGCCGCGCCGCTACTCACGCTTTTGCCGGTTTGATACGATCGGGCCTGTGACAACCTTGATCCACGCAAACCCCGGAGTTTGAACGATGTCCGGCAACCCCTTTGCCGCTGCCGCAACCCTCACCACTTCAGCAGGCGAATTCACGATCTACCGCCTGCAGCAACTGGCCGATGACGGGCTGGGCGACGTCGCCACGCTGCCGTATTCGATCCGCATCCTGCTGGAATCGTGTCTGCGAAACTGCGACGGGTACATCGTCAGCGAGGACGACGTCAAAAACCTGGCTGCCTGGGATGCGACCGACGTCAAGCAGGAGGAGATCCCCTTCAAGCCGGGACGCGTCGTTCTCCAGGACTTCACCGGGGTCCCGGCAGTCGTCGACCTGGCGGCTCTGCGGTCGGCCATGCAACGAATGGGGGGCGACCCGCAGAAAATCAATCCGCTCGTACCGTGCGACCTCGTGATCGACCACAGCGTGCAGGTCGACCAGTTCGCCACACCGCTCGCGCTGCAGTTCAACGTCGACAAGGAGTTCGAGCGGAATCAGGAGCGATACCAGTTCCTCAAGTGGGGACAGCAGGCGTTTCAAGATTTCGGCGTCGTCCCCCCGTCCACCGGCATCGTGCATCAGGTCAATCTCGAATACCTCGCGCGGGGCGTATTGACCAAAAACCCGGGCGGTACGACCGGTGGGCTTCCGGTGGCGTTTCCCGACTCGCTCGTCGGCACCGATTCCCACACGACGATGATCAACGGCCTGGGCGTGCTCGGCTGGGGCGTGGGCGGCATCGAGGCGGAAGCGGTCATGCTCGGGCAACCGGTCTACATGCTCATGCCGGAAGTCGTCGGCTTCGAACTGACCGGTCGGCTCCCGGAAGGAGCGACCGCAACCGACCTCGTCCTCACAGTCACTCAGATGCTGCGGCAACACGGCGTCGTCGGCAAGTTCGTCGAGTTCTTCGGCAGCGGGCTCAGCGCCATGTCACTCCCCGACCGGGCGACCCTCGCCAACATGGCTCCCGAGTACGGAGCCACGATGGGCTTCTTCCCGGTCGACGACGAAACGCTGCGCTACCTTGAACGAACCGGCCGCTCGAAAGAGACCGTTGACCTCGTCGACCGCTACTACAAGGAGCAGGGCCTGTTCCGCACCGCCGACAGTCCCACGCCCCGGTTTTCGTCGACGCTCTCCTTCGACATGGGGGACGTCGAGCCCTCGATGGCCGGCCCCAAAAGGCCGCAAGATCGCATTCTGCTGTCAGGCATGAAGAGCCAATGGGAGCAGGACCTCTGCACGACCTTCGGCAAGACGTGCCCCTCCCATGACTCGACCCCGGCATCGATGTCTGATGAAGGAGGAGCCGAATCAGCCGTCGCCGTGCTGGAGGTCGACCCCGGCATTGATGGTGTCGGGATTGAGTACGCCGGTGAGACGTTCGTACTCAAGCATGGCGCGGTCGTCATCGCCGCCATCACCAGTTGTACGAACACCAGTAATCCTTCGGTGATGATCGGGGCCGGCCTGCTCGCGAGAAACGCCGTCGCCAAAGGCCTCACGCGTCAGCCCTGGGTGAAGACGTCACTCGCCCCCGGCAGCCGGGTGGTCACCGATTATCTCGAACGGGCCGGGCTGACCGAGTCGCTCAATGCACTCGGCTTCAACCTTGTCGGTTACGGCTGCACAACCTGCATCGGCAACAGCGGCCCGCTGCCGGAGGAGATCGCAGCCGCCATTCAGGAACACGACCTTGTCGCCTGCTCGGTGCTGTCGGGGAACCGGAACTTCGAGGGCCGCATCAACCAGTCGGTGAAAGCGAACTATCTCGCCAGTCCGCCGCTCGTCGTCGCCTATGCCCTCGCCGGCACGACCGACATCGACCTGACAACCGAGCCGCTGGGTAAGGATTCGGCGGGCAACGACGTCTTTCTCTCCGACCTCTGGCCGTCCCAACAGGAGATCGCCGACACCATGGCCGAGGCGATCTCTGCGGAGATCTTCCAGCAGGAATATGCCCACGCCACCGACGGTCCGGAGGAATGGCAGGCGGTTGAAGCTCCGACCGGCGACCTGTTCGCCTGGAGCGAGGAGAGCACGTACATTCAGGAGCCGCCGTTCTTCGTCGACATGCCGGCCGACCCGCCGCCGATTTCGGGCATCAGCGGGGCGCGATGCCTCGTCTCCGTCGGCGACTCGACGACGACCGACCACATCTCCCCCGCCGGTGCCATCAAGCCGGACTCCCCCGCCGGCAAGTACCTGCAGGAGCGGGGCGTCGACGTCACGGACTTCAACAGTTACGGCAGCCGTCGGGGGAACGACCGCGTGATGACGCGCGGCACCTTCGCCAACATCCGCCTCCGCAACCTGCTCGCCCCCGGCACCGAAGGCAGCGTCACCACCTACTTCCCCACCGGCGAGCAAACCAGCATCTACGATGCGGCCATGCAGTACCGGGAGTCGGGCACCCCTTTGGTCGTCCTCGCCGGAAAGGAATACGGCACCGGCTCCTCGCGCGATTGGGCCGCCAAAGGCACGTATCTGCTTGGCGTGAAAGTCGTCATCGCCGAGAGCTACGAACGCATTCATCGTTCGAATCTGATCGGCATGGGCGTACTGCCGTTGCAGTTCCGCGAAGGCGAATGCCGCGAAGCGCTCGGGCTCGACGGCACGGAGATCTTCTCCGTGGCCCTGGACGACGACCTCAAACCGCGCCAGGCGGTCGAAGTGTCGGCGACCAAACCCAACGGCGACGAAGTCCACTTCGTCACCACCTGCCGCATCGACACCCCGGTGGAAGTCGACTACTACCGCAACGGCGGCATCCTGCACACCGTGCTGCGACAGTTGCTGAAGGGCTGATCGGTCTTGGTTGCGGCACTTGGCCCGCGTATCATGCAGAGATGATTACGAAATTCCGCGTCCAGAACTACAAAGCCCTCCGCGACGTCACGCTCAACCTGACGCCGATGCACCTGCTGATCGGCCCGAACGACTCCGGGAAGACGAGCATTCTGGAGGCAATCGCGGCGCTGTGTCGGAGTGTCGATAACGATTTTTCGCATAGCTTCCTCGGGCCGTGGAGCGGCGACGAACTCGTCTGGAACCAGTCGACCGAACCGGTTGTCGAATTCGAAGCGGACGGCGATGGCGAACTGGGGAAACTGCACTACGATGTTTCCGTCCGGTTTCAAAAGGGTCGACAGGCCGTCCTTTTCAATGAACACGTTCACGTGAATTGGAGCGACCAACTCATGAACGTGCAGAATGTGGCGCAGCGGTATTCAAAGGTATGCCACCACGCGAGACAGAACTTTCGAACTGGGGAGTCCGACAGTTCTGATGAACTTGCGAAAGCGGTTCATGAGATGCTTTCGGGAGTCCAGGCTTACCGATGGGTTCCGAATCATCTTGCGCTCCCAAATGCGCCGGATTCGCAGCGGCGTTTCCGCATGGAGGCATCGGGTTTCGGGCTCGCTCTCTGTCTGGATGACATTCTCGGTTATGACCGAAATCGGTTCAATGAGCTTGAGAATCGATTCAGGTCCATCTTTCGGGATGTCGAATCGATCAAACTGATACCGGAACCTGCGTATAAGGCACCCGTTGATGATTCAAAGCAAGTCCTCATGCTGCAGCAGTCCGATGGGAAGGGCATTTACTTCCAGTTCAAAGGTGGGGCCAAGCCGATCTCGGCGTCGCAGGTTTCCGACGGAGTCCTGTTGGTGCTTGCGTACCTGGCGATCCTCTATCTGCCGGAACCTCCGCGGATTGTGCTGATCGAGGAACCCGAGAACGGTATCCACCCGGCACGCTTGCAAGAAGTGCTCAGCATCTTGCGAGACCTCGTGAGCGAACAGAGTCACACTCAGATCATTCTGACCAGCCATTCCCCCTACGTCGTCAGCATGTTTGAGCCGGGGGAAGTCACCCTGTGCCACAAGGGTGATGACGGTGCCGTTGAGGTCCGGCGGCTGTCGGAAAGCAAACCGGTGCTCGACCAAGTTGACTTCTTCACGCTGGGAGAAATCTGGACGCTCGAAGGTGACAAAGCACTCCTCGAAACGGAAACAGAAACAGAAACACCTTCAACCCCATGAATATCTTGTTGGTCGCGGAAGGTGAACACGAGTTGAATCCCGACGAGGAAAACTCTGCGCTGGCGCAGATCGTCCGACGATTACTGCCGTCCGTGTCACAGATCGATCGCCAGAAGTTGAGTGGTCGGACGGTGCAGCTGGCGCCGGTTCCTGGAAAGAAGCTTCCCCATCAGAAGCGACTGAAGTTGTGGATCAAATGGGCGGAAAAACAAGGCTACGACGCCATCATCGCGGTGATCGACGAGGACGATAAGGCGGACCGCAAGCAGGCTGTCGACGACCTGCAAGGATCAGCGTTCTCTTCAATGCCCCGAGCCTTGGGTCTGGCGATCCGCATGTTTGACGCCTGGATGTTGGCGGACGAACAGGCTCTTTCAGCCGTGTTGGGCGGCACGGTCCAGAGGCAGAAGAAACCAGAGGGAATCAGGCAACCGAAAGAGGAATTCGAGCGGCTCCTGGAAGAATCTCTGAAATCGCTTTCACAACGGGAAGCGTATCTGCAAGTCGCCCAATATCTCGATTTGGACAAAATGGCTGAGAGGTGCCCGAAGGGATTCGCTCCGTTCAGGCGGCATGTCGAGCAACTGAGGGGCAAGCCGGAATAGCCTGCCCGTTCCGCCCCCGCCGGCATCCTGTCATTGCCTGATGCTCCAGACCTGCTATACTATTGAGACGGAGTCTCAATCTCATTGGGCGCCGCCGCGTGAGTCGGAATGGCCTTCCGTGTTCGTTTGTTGCACCCGTTCGAACCCGAAAACATCAACATGACGCCACTTTCTTCGACATCTCAGGGCATGGTCGTCTGTTCGCGGGTTGAGGGGGAAGGGCCGGAGATCACACGGCTGAAGCGGATGGGGGTTTGCAGCGGTCGCCCGTTGGAAATCGTCCGTGCCGGGGATCCGATGATTCTTTGTGTGGCGGGGACCCGAATCGGTGTCTCCCAAAAGCTGGCTCGTGCCGTCTTTGTCAAACCGGCTGAATTGGCCGGAGCCAACCGCGATGCGGATGACGGCGACCGGAAAAACGGGCAGCCATGACCGCCGCCGACATTCTTCCCGTGTTGCATGATTCCCGCTCCGCGAACAACGGAGCGCTGAAAACCGCGGTGGTGGCTCTGGTGGGCAACCCCAATGCGGGCAAGACAAGCCTGTTTAACCGGCTGACGGGATTGCGGGCGAAAACGGCCAACTATCCGGGGATCACCGTCGACCTCCGCAAAGGACGGATGCGTCTTTCCGGTCGGGATCTCGAACTGATTGACCTGCCGGGACTCTACAGTCTTGATGCCCTCAGTCCGGAGGAGCATGTCGCCCGTTCGACGCTGCTCGGTGAGATCGAAGGCCGAGCGGTCCCCGATGCGATCGTGCTCGTCGTCGATGCGACGCATCTGGCGCGCAATCTGACTCTGGCGAGCGAGATTCTCGACCTGCGTCTGCCGACGGTCGTCGCCTTGAACCTTATCGATGCGGCCGACGCTGCGGACATCACCATCGATGTCGGCCAGCTCGCGATGGAATTGAGCTGCCCGGTCGTTCCGGTGAGTGCGAGGACCGGACAAGGCATTGATGATCTCCGCGAGATGATGGCGCGGTTGCTCGCCGAACAGTTGCCGAAACCGACGGTGGAGCACACGTCGTGCACCGCCGGCTGTCACGGTTGCACATTTGCGGCCCGGTACGAATGGGCCGAACGTGTCACCGAAGGGATCGCTCAGATCCCGCACACGCACGGTCGGCGAACCGCCGCCATCGACCAGTACCTGACAAATCCCATCTGGGGGACGCTGGCATTTCTGAGCCTGATGCTGGGCGTGTTCTATCTGATCTTCTCATTGGCCGACGTGCCGATGACGCTCATCGATGAAGGGTTTGGGCGTCTGGCGACAGTTGCCGAGGGACTGATCCCCACGGGACCCGTCAACGGACTCTTGTGGGTCCCCGCCGTTGGCGCGCTGGCGATGGGATTTTTCGTCCTCGGCTATCGTCTGGCCGGAATCTCGTGGACATGGCGCAGCGGTGTTGCTGCTGCCGGTGTTGCCGCGCTGGTGTCGATGTTGCCGGCGGACGATTTTCGCAGTCTCGTCGTCAATGGAGTGATCGGCGGCGTCGGAGGGATCCTCGTGTTTCTGCCGCAGATTTGTATCCTGTTTTTCTTCATCTGCCTGCTGGAAGACAGCGGCTACATGGCCCGGGCCGCATTCGTGATGGAGCGGCTGATGCGGGTCGTCGGGCTGCCGGGCAAAGCGTTCGTGCCGATGCTGTCCGCCCATGCCTGTGCGATTCCGGGGATCATGGCGGCACGGGTCATCGAGGACTGGCGAGACCGTCTGGTGACGATCCTCGTGTTGCCGCTGTTGACGTGCTCGGCACGCTTGCCGGTGTACGCGATGATTGCGGCTTTGCTGTTCGGCGATTCCCCGCAGAAAGCGGCGCTGGTGTTCGTGGGGGCCTATTCGCTGGGGATTGTCGCCACATTGGCGACGGCATTTGCCCTGAAGAAATCGCTCTTGCGGGGCGACGCCGTGCCGCTGGTCATCGAGCTGCCCCCCTACCGTTTGCCGAGTTTGAGGAATGCGCTGCTGACGGTCGTCGACCGGGCGTCGGTGTTCGTCCGGAACGCGGGGACGATCATCCTGCTGATCTCAGTCGGGCTGTGGGCACTGGCCAGTTACCCCAAGCTTCCGGAGGGCGCGGGTTCCCCTGGAGCGGCGAGTGACGTTGCGGGACTCGCCGCCGCGGCCACGGAGGCCAAGCAGGCCCGCATCGAACAGCCAGCCGCGTGGACTGGCCAAACGCGAGCCCAGGAGGCATTGGCCTATTCATTTGCGGGCCGGTTGGGCCGGTTGTTCGAGCCGATTTTCGAGCCGCTGGGCTTCGACTGGAGAATCAACGTCGGCGTGATCAGTTCGTTCGCAGCCCGGGAAGTCGTCGTCTCCACGCTGGCGATTATGTACGGGATGGGCGAGGACGCCCCCGACCAGCAGGAGACGCTCGTGGAGACGCTTCGCCGACAGAAACGGCCGGATGGCAGTCCCGTGTTTACAACGGCAACTTGCCTGAGCCTGCTGACGTTTTACGTCCTTGCCATGCAGTGTCTGCCGACACAAGCGGTCACTCGCCGGGAGACCGGTTCCTGGAAATGGTCGTTCTTTCAGCTGGGCTACATGACATTGCTGGCGTATTCGGTATCCTTCGTCGTGTATCAGACCGCGGCTGCCTTTGGTTACGCTTGAGTTGCGCCGGGTGTCTGGTCTGGACGATTCGGTTTCGGAATTCGTCGCACACAGGGCGTGCGAAACCGCAAGCGATGTCGGCAGAAGCATGGACCATTCAGGAAGGCAATGAGATGACGGCGATCGATCCGGTCTGTGGAATGACCGTGGACGAGGAACAGGCTCTTTCAGCCACTCACAGTGGCGGCACGTATTACTTCTGTTGCGAACATTGCCTCAGCAAGTTCACGGAATCCCCCGACACGTATTTGTCGGCCGACACCGTACTGAATACCGAGGCACCATCGTCCGGCGGACCGACGGCTGGCTCGGGGTCGTGTTGTCATCCGGAACTGCTGTCGCTGGACACCACGATCTCGCACGCCTCGCCCGGCGAAACGTCTTCGGCGAGTCGGTACATCTGCCCCATGTGCCCGGAGGCGGGGAGCGACGAGCCGGGCGCTTGTCCGACATGTGGCATGGCGTTGGAACGAAACCCGTCGTTCCGCAGCCGCGCGGCTGCAAAGACCGTCTACACCTGTCCGATGCACCCGCAAATCGAGGAGGATCGGCCCGGCTCGTGCCCGATCTGCGGCATGGACCTCGAACCGAAAACGATCGCAGGCGAGGACGAAAATGAGGACGATGGCGAGCTGATCCGCATGACGCGGCGATTTTGGGTCGCCGTGGTGTTGTCGGTTCCGGTGGTGCTGCTGGCGATGGCTCCCATGGTGGGCATTCCGATCGACCGGTGGATTGGTGGCACGTTATTCCGCTGGACGCAATTGGCCTTGTCGACGCCGGTCGTGCTGTGGTGCGGTTGGCCGTTCTTTGTTCGGGGCGTGCGGTCGCTGCGGACGGGCCACCTCAACATGTTCACGCTGATTGGCATGGGAACCGGGGCCGCGTATGCGTTCAGCCTGTTCGCGGTGCTGTTTCCGCAACTGATTCCGGAGAGTTTTCAGGAACAGGGATCGGTGCCGATTTACTTTGAAGCGGCCGCCATGATCACGGCGCTGGTGCTGCTCGGCCAGGTGCTGGAGTTACGGGCCCGTAAACAGACCGGGGGAGCGATCCGTGCCCTGCTCTCCCTGGCTCCCGACACGGCCCGCGTGATTCGTGACGGCGAGGAACAAGTCGTCCCGCTCGACGAGGTCCGGGCGGGTGAGACCTTGCGGATCGTGCCAGGGGACAAGATCCCCGTGGACGGCACGGTCACCGATGGCAGCAGCAGCGTCGACGAGTCGATGATCACCGGGGAGCCGTTGCCGGTCTCCAAAGGGGAAGGCGACACGGTGATCGGGGGCACGGTCAATCAGACCGGCTCCTTCGAGATGCGGGCGGAGAAGGTGGGCAGCGAGACGACGCTGTCCCGCATCGTGGAGATGGTCGCCCACGCGCAGCGCAGCCGCGCTCCGATCCAGAAGATCGCTGACCGGGTTTCCGGTTACTTTGTGCCGGCGGTGATCGCGGTTTCGTTCATCACCTTCGCCGCGTGGGCGTGGCTCGGTCCGGACGAGGCACGGTTGGCAACGGCGCTCGTCAACGCCGTCGCCGTGCTGATTATCGCCTGTCCGTGTGCCCTGGGACTGGCCACTCCGATGTCGATCATGGTGGGGGTCGGCCGTGGTGCAATGGAAGGCGTGTTGATCAAAGATGCCGAATCGCTGGAAACTCTGGAAACGGTCGGCTACCTGCTGGTCGACAAAACCGGCACGCTGACCGAAGGACGCCCGGTTCTCAGCGAAACGATCCTGCTGGGCGACATCGACGAAGCAGAATTGTTAGCTCTCACCGCAGCGGTTGAGCAGCAGAGCGAACACCCGCTGGCACAGGCGGTCGTCAGAGCCACCAAAGACCGCGGGATCCCTATTTCCCAGGTGGTCGAGTTCGAGTCGGTCACGGGAGGCGGAGTCACAGGCAACGTCGACGGCCGCCGCGTGCTGATCGGGAAGCCGTCGCTGCTCAAGGAGGGCAACGTCAGCGGAGTCGACGACGCCCAGAAACGGGCGGACGAACTCCGCCGACAGGGAAGCACGATCATTCATGTGGCCGTGGACGGCGTGTTGGCCGGTCTGCTGGCCGTCACCGATCCGATCAAAGCGTCCACTCCTGATGCCGTTCGCGATCTGCACAAGCTGGGGCTCAAGATCGCCATGCTGACCGGTGACAACGAGGTCACCGCCCGTGCCGTTGCCGACCAGCTTCATCTGGACGAAGTTCGTGCCAACGTCAGCCCGCAAGACAAGCATGACCGCGTCCAGCAATTGAAGAAAGAGGGACACCGCGTGGCGATGGCGGGGGACGGCATCAACGACGCCCCCGCCCTGGCTGCCTCCGACGTGGGCATCGCGATGGGAACCGGGACCGACGTCGCGATTGAGAGCGCCGGAGTGACGCTCGTCAAAGGGGACTTGCGGGGTATTGAGAAAGCGATCCGGCTGAGCCGCGCAACGATGAAGAACATCCGGCAGAACCTGTTCTTCGCCATGATCTACAACGCCCTGGGCGTCCCGGTCGCAGCCGGCGTCTTGTACCCGTTTTTCGGAATTCTGCTGAGCCCGATGATCGCCGCCGCTGCGATGAGTCTCAGTTCAGTGTCGGTCATCACCAACGCCCTGCGGCTGCGGTCGGCTGATCTGTAACCAGAGCATTCATCACAGCATGGGCTCGGCCCGTTTAATCAGTTGCAGGCACAGCCCCCAGGGGTCTCTGAGGAACGCCATCTCGTCGCCGCCGGGGAGCGGTTGAATTTCACCTTCACGGGTGCAACCGGCGCGGGTCAAACGTTCGGCATCGGCGGCGATGTCGTCGGACATGAAGGCGAGATGCAGCGTCCCGGGATGCATGGCGGCATAGTCGGGGGGCGCGAGATCCTGGCGGCCGTAAATCTCGATCATCACCTGACCGGTTTCGTCGGCCAGAAAATGGGCCCAGGGCGGTTGCATGACCCGCCGTTTGACCACGAACCCCAGATTCGCGACGTACCAGCGGGCCATCTCCAACGGGTCGGCAACGTTCAGGGCGATATGTTCGATTCGCATGGGGGCTGGGGGCTGGGCGCTTGCTTGAAAGGTTTGATGGTTGACAATCAGCAACAGATTCTGCGTTCACACGCCATCCGTGCTCGCGCTCCGGACATCCGGGCACGAATTCGCTGATCCCGCAGTGACAAGACGGTACCAATTAGGATACGATGATGCGGTCCGGAATACGACCGGCGGGACCGACGGGGGAGGGCCGTTCAAAGATTGAAGCTGGGCGACCTCGTCACCCGTAGCGTCAGCGAGGGACGAATCGCTCACTCACGTTCGCTCCCTCGCTGACGCTTCGGGTTAGCATTGAGCGTGTCCCGGTCGACCTTCTCCAAAGTGAAACTCAGAATGGCCCTGACTGACGGGGTTCCTGGCTCGCTGACGAGCTTGGCGACCGGTTTGTTGTGACACGGACAAATGGCGACACGGATAAACGGCGGCACGGGCAGATTGTGACACGGGCAGATTGTGACACGGGCAGGTTGCGACACAGATATGCGGTGATACGGGTTCCCTGATTCGGCAAGCGGGTCCGTGTTACGGCCGATTCTCATGGCCGAAATGTGCAGGGTCGGTGGGCGATGAGCGCTGGTGGCGTGATAACGCATCGCGTTCTGGTGGTCGAAGACGACCGGGACGAGGGCGAATTCCTCAAGACGTTCCTGAAAGCAAAGGGCTTCATTGTGGAGCTTGCGCGCGACGGAGGACAGGCGCATTCAGCCTTCGTCATGCACCGGCCCGACTTCGTCGTGATGGACGTGATCCTCCCCCGTGAGAGCGGGTACGAGGTCTGCGAGCGGATGAAAGGCATGGACGAAACGGTTCCCGTGCTGATCCTGACGGCGATCGACCTCGACGATGCCCGCGATCTGGCAGATCGCGTCGCAGCCGACGGTTACATGGCCAAACCGTACGACCCGGACGAACTGGTCGCACAAATTCACGAAATCTCCGAACAAATGTGGCGGCGGACGCACGGTGTTGACGAGGACCCTGCCGATGCGGACGACCGGGTGCATTTTACCTGCGGCGAGTGCGGCAAGCGGATGAAGGTCCGTGCGGTTCATCGTGGCAGGACGCTCAACTGTGTAAACTGCGGGCAGCCGGTAATCGTACCCCGTCACGACTGACCGGCCGATGGTGTCAGACGAGGGCGTCAAACCGTGGCGTTGAACTCCTTTCCCAGACCATAGCCGTTCGAGAACCCGCATGTGGACTCTCGTTGTTGACTCCGGCAAGCACCGCGGCCGCCGACTGCAATTGAAGGCCGAGACGATCATCGTCGGCCGCTCGGAAGAGGCGCAGGTCCGCATTGGTTCGGCGGACGTCAGCCGCGAGCATTGCACGCTCCGTCCGACAGCGCAGGGCGTTTTGGTTGAAGACCACGGCAGCCGCAACGGAACGCTGATCAACGACGAGCGAATCACGTCGCAAATGCTCCTGGCCCCCGGCAGCACTCTGACGGTGGGCCCCATGCGATTCCGCCTGGCGAAGGCCGTCCGCGTCGCAGAGCAGTTGTCGGTTCCCCTGGCCGGATCCCAGAAGCTGTCCGACGATGACATCGCCAATTGGCTGACCGACGACGAAATCCCGTTGGCAAGCGACACCACGGTCGTGGAGACGGAATCGTCCACCGCCACAGACATCGAGTCGGACACAACCGAGTTGGAACCGGCTCCGGAACCGTCGCGCTGGATTCCGCCGGCCAGCAAGGCGAAGTTCGACTCGGTGGCTGAAGAAGCCGCCGACATCATCCGCCGGCATCACGAAATGCTGGATGCCGAAGCCGGGCCGGCCGAGAACGAGTGAAAAACTCCCCGCATGGGGACCGGCGCGGCCAATCTTGATTGTGCCGCCCTACCGTCTGGCAGCACCGCAAGCCGGGACGCGCATGGGGCGCGCTTGTTCGACGGTGGTTCTCGCTCAGTTCAGGGTGGCTGGGGCGCAGTTGAAGCAACGAGACCGTTCCGTCAACCCGACACTGGGGCCGTGACGCGGCTTGTTCACTGTCCACGGCCCCAGAACTCGGTGCCGATCCCCCAATCATCGATTTTGGAGCGTCCCAGCCACCCCCACCTTGAAGCGAATGCATTCCGCACGCTCCGCGACTCCACTCGCCGCCGACGATCCTCTAAACTGTCCCCATGCGAATCATTTCGGGAAAGTACCGGCGACGAAAGCTGCTGACCAGAACGGGGCTGACGACACGTCCTATCACCGACCGGGCGAAGGAGCCGTTGTTCGAGCGGCTTTGGAGTTGTGTTGAGGAGGCACGCGTCGCCGATGTATTCGCCGGCACGGGCACGCTCGGCCTGGAAGCCCTCAGCCGCGGGGCGCACAGCGTTGTGTTTGTCGAGCAGGACCGCAAGGCGGGCGAGCTTCTCCAAAAAAACGTGGACACGATCGGAGCATCCGCAGATTGCCTGTGCTGGCGGGCCGATGTCATGCGGTGTTCGTTTCGGCCACAGGGTGTGCAAGATTTCGTGCCGTTTGACCTCATCTTTTTCGATCCTCCCTACCGAATGATTGAAACGCTGCAGCCGGCCTCTCCATTGTTCAAAGCCCTCGAACGGTTGGCACGCCCGACCGTGTCGGCCCCGGAGGCGACCCTCGTCCTGCGGACGCCGGCTGCCTCTGTGTTCACCGTCCCGACGGCATGGCAACCGGACCGCACGCTGACCATCGCCGGCATGGACATCCATCTCTATCGCGTCGAGCACGCTGCCGGTGAGGGGGATCAGCCGGAAGTGGGGGCGCAGTCTGAAGTGGGCGACCGGCCCGCAGCACCGCAGAATCCGCCAGTCGTCTCCCCCACACACACCGTCGACGGAGGTGATGAAGATGGCCACGACTGACGTGTTGCCCACGCTGCGTTGGGAGGGGACCGCCGCGACGGGCCGGCTCCGCATGATCGACCAGACGCGGCTGCCGATGGAAGTCGTGGAGATCGAATGCCGGAGCGTCGACGACGTCTGGGAGGCGATCAAATCGCTGCGTGTCCGGGGAGCCCCCGCGATTGGCGTCGCCGCCGCCTACGGCGTCGTGCTGGGCCTGCAGACCCGCGACAACGACGCCGATCGGTCGCAGTTCGACGACCGGTTGGCGACTGTCTGCGATCACCTGGCGACGAGCCGCCCGACCGCCGTCAATCTGTTTTGGGCCTTGGACCGCATGCGAAGGACCGCCGCCAACCGGTCCGGGACATCGTCCGCAGAATGTCTCGGCGCATTGCTTGCCGAAGCACGGGCCGTCGAGCGGGAAGACCGCGAGATGTGTGCCGCCATCGGACGCCACGGAGCCGCCCTGCTCAGCGATGGACAGGGTATCCTGACGCACTGCAATGCCGGAGGCCTGGCGACCGCCGGCGACGGCACGGCGCTGTCCGTCATCTTCGCGGCTGCCGCAATGGGTAAATCTCTGCATGTGTACGCCGACGAAACCCGCCCGCTCCTGCAGGGGGCCCGCTTGACGACATGGGAACTGATGCAGCGAGACATCCCAGTCACGCTGATCTGCGACTCCATGGCCGGCTGGGTGATGAAAGAAGGCCGCGTCGATGCGGTCATCACGGGAGCCGACCGCATCGCGGCCAACGGAGACGTCGCCAACAAGATCGGCACCTACTCGGTCGCCCTGCTGGCGAGGGCGCACAACATTCCCTTTTACGTCGCCGCGCCGTCGAGCACGTTCGACCTCTCCCTGTCGTCCGGAGCCGACATCCCGATTGAGCAGCGGGCCGCCGATGAAATCACGCACGGATTCGGCCGGCAGACCGCGCCCAACGGCGTTGCGGCCTACAACCCGGCCTTTGACGTCACGCCCGCAGAATACGTCGCTGCCATCGTGACGGAACGGGGACTGATCCGTCCGGTCAACGCCGAATCGGTTGCTGCCGTGCTGGAACCTTCCTCGAAAACGCCGGCGGAACCGGCGAGGGATTCGTCGAGGGAGACACGGGCGTCCTGATGACCGGAGAATCGCAGCAAATCCGATTCGCCCTGTTGGGAGACTTGCCGGCCAGACATCCGCTGTCTGCCGCCATCGAAGCCAGTGAACGGCATCGCATCGTCGCGGCCATGTCGCCTGCAGCGATCTCGCCAGTGGCGACCGACGTTCGCAGATACGACCATTGGCAACCACTGTCCGCCGACGCAGAGGTCGACGCGGCACTGTTGCTCACCCCCTCGCCTTCACCGGAGTTGGTCGAAGCGGTCCAGCAACTCGCGGCCCGCGGGAAGAGCGTGATTGTCGACGCGGACTGTGCGCTGCCGTCGTCCGTGGTCGCCGAACTGGGGCTGCTCGATGCGGAAGGGGCGACGTTCGCCGTGCCGTTCTTCGCGTGGCGCGCGGATCCGGCGATCTGCCGACTGCATCAACTTGTCTCGGCGGGCGAGTTGGGGGACGTGATGCTGGTGAAGACGGAACGGTCGTTTGCGATGGATTCCACCGAGGCGGCCAGCCGGACGCTCGGCGATAATCTCGTCCGGGCAAATCTGTGCCGGGATATCGATCTCCTTCGCTGGATGGGGGGCGACTACTCGCAGGTCACGCTGCTGCGGACCGGAGTGGCCGATGAGCGCTTCGCCTCGCAAACGCTGAACCTCGCCGGCGAAGGACTCCCGGACGCGACCTGCGTGGATCGAACGGGAACGGAACCGACCTGGACCTGCGAGGTGCAAGGGGCGTCGGGCACCGCCTCCCTTCGGGCGGATGGCGAAGGAGTCCGGCTCACCGTCAATGCTGAATGCGTCCTCCAGCAGGACGGCATCCAGGCGGAGCCTGCCCTGTGCCTGCGGCTCATCGACGATTCGCTCCAGCGGTTGCCCGGTTCGCTACGATGGCAGGATTGGACGCGCGTCCATGAGATCCAGGAAGGCATGCGGCGGTCGCTTCGGCGACGGCGGACGATTGACCTGCACTTTGAGACGGCCTCGGAGCGAAGCCAGTTCAAGACGCAGATGGCGACGGTCGGCTGCTTCGTGCTGGTGTACACGTTTTTCGCGTCGGTGCTGCTGCTGCTGGCGGGAGCCGTGCTCGATCCGCGGGACCAGGTGCAGCGTCAGGCGGAAGCGGCCGGTTTCGTCGTGCCTCAGCAAGACTTCCAGCGCGGCACCGGCAAACTCACCCCCAACGGCGAGCAACGGCTGCAAGATATGGCCGATCGTTGGGAAAGCACGGCAGCAGTCGTCGTCGTCGAAGGCGACGCGCCTGCACAAACCGACAAGATGGCCGCGTCGACCGAAAGTAACGGGCGACTGGAAACGGTGCGGCACCAACTGGCCAACCGTGGCGTCCGCCGCGTGGAGGAACGAACCGTCCTGCGGCGGCTGGCCGGACAAGGCTTCCGAAAGCTGATGGCCATCGGCCGGGTGATCGCCTTCGCCCCCCTCGGCGTGTTCCTGCTGATGCAGGTCCTGCTACTCATCGCGCGACCGTCCCAAGAGCATCAGCACCCGGTGACAGCGAACAGCCGGAGGTGACCAATTCAACGACTGCGGGTGGCCCAGCGGTCACATCATCGGTGATTCGTAGAGCACGGACCCATCCGCCGAAACACGGACAATGCCGTCCGTCTCCTTGATTTGGACATCTCTTGTATCTGATGGGATCTTCGCCACGACTTTTCCGTCGACTGTTAGCTCATCCTGTTCAATCGCGACCACTGTGTCGGCGAGATTGGCGGACGGGCCTGTGTCACCGCTGCCCGCGTTCAGCTGCCATGTGGACTTGACCAAAGCCGAGTCGGTGACGATTGAAAGAACGTATCCATCGACGGTGACGATGGACTGCGAATGGAGAGTCGCTGGAAGGCCACCACGGCAGCCACACACCAACGGCAGAATGACGACGGCGAGGCGATATGCAAATGCTTTCATCACGATTTCTTCAAGCTGGTCGGTTGCGTGGGTGATGAATGACGGGTGCATTCGGATCGCGGGACCATAGTCGATTGTCGTTCGACGCAACAGACCAACCGAACGCACCAAGGTTGATCACCGGCCACACACCCTACCTCGCTATTCCTTCAACGCCCGGCGCAGGACCAGCTGCGCTGGTGCGAAGTCCGGTTCGATTTGGAGCGATTGCTGGAGGTGTTCGATGGCGGCTTGGCGGTTGCCCACGCTGAGTGAGAGGACGCCCAGGTTGTAGTGGGCCCGGGCGTTTAGGGGTTCGGCTTCCAGCACTTTGCGAAAGCACGCTGCACTTTCGTCGAAGCGCTTCAAGCGAAAATACAACTCACCCAGATTCAGATTGACCTTCGGGTCCGTCGGGTCGATTTCCAAGGCGCGCTGGAAGTGCCCAATCGCCTCATCGACATGATGCCGCTTGCCTGCCAGGATCCCGAGGTTGTTGTGCGGCTCCGTGCTGGGCGGTGATTCGGAATTCGCGAGGCGGCGATCGTATTCTTCGGCCTTTCGGAACTGGTCAGCCGCCTCCTCGGACCGTCCCAGCGCGAGCAACGTATCGCCCAGAGAGTGGTGGAAAGCGGCCTGCTCACCGTCGCTCGGTACGTCGCCCGGCTCATGCCGCACGGCATTCTGGAACAGGACGACGGCTTCTTCGTATCGCTGCTGTTCGAACCGCACGGCTGCCAGGTTGAAGTTGGCCATCCAGCAGGCCGGGTTCTCGGCGAGCGTGGCGGCCCACAGCGTCTCTTCGTTTTCATAGTCGAAGCACCGCTCGAACGTAGTTCCGGCCAACGCCAGCAACACCACGGCGGCACCGAGCATCGCCAACGGCTGGGGTACGCGCAGTTTCGATGCGAGCGTGGCTGCCGCCGCGCCGATGACCGTGATGAGTCCGATACTCGCCAGGTACTGGAAGTGGTCGGCGACGAACGAAAACCGCATGGGGTAGACGTCGATGAATCCCAGAGCAGGAAACAGCGTGCCGCCGAAGAACAACACGCCCACCAGCGGACCGCGGCCAATGCGCCGCCGCGCAAACCACAGCGATGCGACCAGTGCAACCGCCGAAACGCTGATCGC
Organism: Planctomycetaceae bacterium; assembly: GCA_029259845.1. GTDB lineage: Bacteria > Planctomycetota > Planctomycetia > Planctomycetales > Planctomycetaceae > JAHBXU01. The sequence continues at coordinate 34,812 of JAJDEI010000127.1, forward strand.
CCACTGCCACCAGGCGGACGCATCGATCTGCCATTTGGGATAGATGAACACCAACGGCTGCGGCCAGACGAGCTTCCCTGCATAAAACCACGCGGCTCGTCCGGCGATCAGGCCACGCTCCAGTAGCGACCATTGCCAGTCGAGACCCTGGGCCCCGACATGGTGTTTCTCCAGCAGGACCGTATGCAGCCCCGCAGCGACGCCCACCGCGAACATCGGCAAGACGGGGGCGACGTCACGAAACGCCAGCCGCCCCTTCTTCCACCACAGCACCAACAGAATGGCCGCCGGCAGCGAGCAGGTGACCGATTTGCTCAACAAAGCACCGGCAAACAGGACCAGCGCCAGCCCGTAGTCCCCCCAGCGACGTTCCCGCCAAGTGGTCGCGGCCACGTCCTCCGATTGGGCGAACCTCCAATACGCCAGAAACGCCAGCAGGTAGAACATGCCGGAGAGCACGTTCTTCCGCTCTGTGATCCAGGCGACTGACTCGACATGCACCGGATGGACCGCAAACAACGCCGCCGCGAAGAAGGCTCCCGGAACACCCAACACACTCAAGACGCGAAACAACAACACCGCATTGGCGGCGTGCAGCAGGATGTTGACAACGTGGTACCCGGTCGGGTTGAGTCCCCACAATTGGTGCTCGGCCCAAAACGTGGAGAACACCAGCGGGTAATACTGGGGTGATGCCTGCGGCTCGAACCAGATTCTCCACAGCCCTGCCGGGGTTTGCAGCAGCACGTTTTGCGAGACGTACTGGTCGTCGTCCCAAATGAACCCCGACGTCATGGCGGGCACGTACGCCAGCAGCACCATGCCGGCCAGCGCACCAACGGCCCATGACCGGAGCATCAGCCATTCTCGGAACGACGATCGGCCAGACTCCCGGAACAGCAAGATGACACCCCCCAAACCGCCGCAACTCTCCGGCAGGCCTTCCCGCCAGTTTCACCACCGTAGCAGTGTCGCCGAAAGCACCGACGCCGACAACATTGCCGTCCCCACCCACTCCGACGGGGTGCAGGCGCTGACCCTTCCTGAAGGTTTCGCTAGTATCCAGCCAGTTCTCGTCAAGGTCTCCCGTCTTTATCCGTGAATGTTGATCTGTGACACCGTTTGTTCTGCACCTTTAATGGAAGGATCATGCGAGTCCCCGATGATGCTTGGCGCCTCGATACAATCGCTCGAGCTGGGATCCATGGGCATGGGCCTGATGGCTGGGCTTGCGCTGTTTCTGTTCGGCATCGAGCAGATGACCGATGCGCTCAAAGTGGTCGCCGGCGACCGGATGAAATCCCTGTTGGCGCGGCTGACGACCAATCGGTTCAAGGCGGTTTTTGCCGGAGCTTTTGTGACGGCGGTAATCCAGTCTTCGTCGGTCACCACGGTGCTGGTCGTCGGTTTTATCTCGGCGGGACTGCTCAGCCTGCAGCAGTCGATCGGCGTGATCATGGGGTCGAACATCGGCACGACCGTCACGGCACAAATTATCGCCTTCAAGGTCACGCAGTACGCCGCGCTGTTGATCGCCATCGGGTTCGCCCTGCTGTTCACGTCACGCAACGAGCGGATCCGGCACTACGGCAATATCGTGATGGGGCTGGGGCTGATCTTTTTCGGCATGCAGATGATGAGTTCGGCGATGGAGCCGCTGCAGGAGTTCCCCCCCTTCGTCAAATTCCTGGGGCATCTCGACAGTCCGGCGCTTGCCATTCTGGTCAGTGCGGTTTTCACAGCGCTCATCCAAAGTTCGTCGGCGGCGACGGGCGTGATCATCGTGCTCGCTTCGCAGGGGTTGATCTCTCTGGAACTCGGGATCGCGTTCGCGTTCGGGGCCAACGTGGGCACGTGCGTGACGGCCATGCTGGCGTCACTGGGCAAGCCGCGCGAAGCGGTCAAAGCCGCATTGGCACATGTGCTCTTTAACGTCCTGGGTGTGGCGATCTGGTACGGCTTCATCGATCAGCTCGCGTGGGTGGTGCGGGCCGTCTCTCCTTCGTTCCCCCAACTGGACGGAGCCGCGCGGCTCGCTGCAGAGACCCCGCGCCAAATCGCCAACGCGCACACCACCTTCAACATCGCCAATACGTTGCTATTCATCGGATTCACCGGCCCGCTTGCCAAGCTGGTGGAGTTGCTGTTGCCGCGGCCATCGAGGAAGGCGGAGCCCGAGGGGCGGTTGAAGTATCTCAATCAAATCACGTCGCACACTCCGGGATTGGCCATCGATATTGTGCGGATGGAGGTCGCACGGCTGGGGGGGATGGCCGTCGCCATGCTTCGGGAGGCTTTTGAACCGGTCATCTCCGGAGACGCGACGGCTGTTCAACGACTCCGGGACCGGGACAACGAAATCGATCGCTTGCACGGCGACCTGATCACCTATTTCGGCCGTCTTTCTCAGGAGAATCTGACCGACCGGCAGTCCGAGCTGCTTCAAGAATATGTCGCGGCTGCCAACTACTTCGAAAACATCGGTGACCTGATCGAGACCAGCCTGTGTGACGTCGGCCTGCAACGGATTCGTGAAGATGTCCGCATCAGCGATGAAACTCGCCGACTGCTGGAGACACTCCATCAGCGAGTGACATGGGCGGTTGAAGAGTCGCTGCGGGCGATTGCCAATCGGGATGCGGGGCACGCCGAGGCCGTCATTCGGCTCAAGGACGAGATCGCCTCGATCGCCGATGATGCCGAAGCCCACCTGCTCGGGCGTCTGACGGCGAATCAGCCGCGCCGCACACAAACGTTCCGGATCGAAACCGACCTGATCGAATCGTACCGGAGACTTTATTACTTCGCGAAGCGGCTGGCGAAACTCGTCGTCCAGGAGAACAACCACGGCGACCGGGCCGATCAGCCGGAACCGGGAAACGCAGCCCCTGCGATTGACGCCCCGGCGGCGAACGTGCAATCTGTCCGTTCATGACCCATCCGCACGAGTCCTCCTGTCAGGGGTTCCGTGAGTGGAGCCGCGCCCTCCCGGACCTTGTCTCAATGGATTCGATCGGCCGCTGACGACCGCATTCCTCACAAGAGCGATCCATGTCCCACTCTCCAACCGATCCCAAAGCGACCGCCAACGAGCAGGCCACACCGTCGGGGACCAAGGCGCTCGATACCAAGACTTACGTCCGAGAACTCAAGCGGCTCCAGATCGAACTGGCCAAACTGCAGGAATGGGTCAAACAGTCCGGGAGCCGCATTTGCGTGTTGTTCGAGGGCCGCGATGCCGCCGGAAAAGGAGGAACCATTCAACGCATTTCACAGTACCTCAACCCTCGGATCTGCCGTATCGCCGCGCTCCCCAAACCGAACGACCGGGAGCGGACGCAGTGGTACTTCCAACGGTATGTTTCGCATCTCCCGGCGGGCGGCGAGATCACGCTGTTCGACCGCAGTTGGTACACGCGGGCGCTGGTCGAACATGTGATGGGGTTTTGCACGGAGAAGGAATACCGGGAGTTTCTGGTCTCCTGTCCGGAATTCGAGCGGCTGCTGCGGCGGTCGGGGATCATCCTGATCAAGTACTGGTTTTCGATCAGCGACACTGAGCAGGAGCGGCGATTCCAGAAACGGGTTCGTGCCCCGCTCAAGCGGTGGAAGCTGAGTGAAATGGACCTCGAAGCCCGACGCCACTGGGTCGAATTCTCCCAGGCGAAGGACGACATGTTCCGCCACACCGACCTGGACGAATCTCCGTGGTACGTGGTCGAGTCGGACAACAAACAGCAGGCGCGGCTGAACTGCATCTCGCACCTGCTCAGTCTGGTCCCCTACGCAGACGTCCTGCCGGAAGTCCAGGAGCTACCTCCCCGACAAGCGGACGACGGCTACAAACGCCCGCCCCACTCGGAGCAACGCTTCGTTCCCAGTCTTTGGTAGGAGGGCTCAGCGAGACCGGGCCGGCCCTCAGGGCATGACGAAGTCGTGTTCTTCGGGACGGACGGTCAGGACCGGACAGGGGGCCTTGCGGACGATCCGTTCCGCCGTGCTGCCGATCATCACGTGGGCCAGTCCGGTGCGGCCGTGCGTCCCCATGACGATCATGTCGATCTCGTTTTCCTTGGCGTATTGGAGGATCCCCACAAACGGCGATCCAATCTGAATGACCCGCGCGGCGACGTTCACGCCCTCAAGCCAGCCATTTTCGAGGACACTCTGCATGGCGGTTTCGGCACTGTGCTCCATATCACGAATTTGCGAGTCCGGCACGGGAGCCCCCAGCAGCGGGTCCGGCAGGGTCAGCGACTCGTCGATGACGTGCAGCAAATGCAGCTCAGCGCCAAAGCGTTTGGCAAACTCGCATCCATAGCGAAGGGCGTGCGTGCTGAACTCGCTGAAGTCGGTGGGGGTCAGAATCTTTTGGAGCTTGATCATGATCTGCCTCGGTTTGGGGCTGCCGGGGATTCAACCTTGGCTGTGCTGACGGGAAACCCGCGGGGAGGCCAATGGCCTGCGACGGCGAGCGTACTGAAGCTCTGAGACATCAACTTACCAGCCCCTCGTCTGCCTTGGTAGACGGTCGCACTTCAGGAGAATCTGCACGATCCCAAACCGGCCTTCATCCGGGAGGGCGAGGAACGTAGGATCTCAGCCGCCCTTGCCTGAAAACATGCAGATTGTGAGATGACCATCATGCACGTGCCGCCGGCTTTTCTCGGCAGTTTGCTCCTGTCGCTGACGATGGCCGGCACGTCCCGGACAACGGCCGCTGATCCGATGCCTGACGCACCTGCGGCGACGGAATCGGAACCGTCTTCGGAGGCAAGTCTCTCCCAACTTGTCGAAACGATCGTCCGGGGATCGATTCCGAAGACGTTTGAGGACACGCGGCAGTGGGGCAAGCGGCGAAAGGTGGTCAACGGCCTCGACATCGAAACGAAAGGGCTGCGGCTGCGCATTTCGAAGCGTGAACGGGCCATGCGGCACGGGTTGTGGCGGCGATATCGTGTCACGCTCCTCGACCCCCACGAGACGCTCCGTTTGCGGATCGAAAACCTCCGCTCGCCCGCGGCGGGGCAGTTCCGATGGGACCTGTATGGCAGCGCGCGGGCCAATGTCGACGCCCGGTTCGAGCACTGGAACCTGGGCGTCAAACTCCTCAACGGCAGCGCCGACGCCGATGCGACGCTTGAAGTACACGCGGACTGCTCCGTCACAATCAGCGTCGAAACCGGCGCGGACGACAAAGCCCCGGTCCTCGTCCTGCGACCGACCGTGCACAAGGTGGGACTGCGACTGCCCGATCTGGACGTCAACCATTTGGGCACGGTCCGCGGGCGGGTCGCACGAGAACTCGGCAACGGGTTCGAAGAGATTATCGAGGACCTGCTGCAAACGCAGGAGGCATCGATCCGCAAGAAGGCCCAGAAATCGATCGACAAACATGCGGACGACTTTCGCATCCCGCTCGCCGACGTCCTCTCGTCGAAGTGGTCGGCCCTCTTGTGGGGAATTTGAACGTCCGGTCCGACGTCTTGGGTGTCGGATCGACGGCAAAGCAAAGCCGTCGGCTTGGGAGTTGCGCAAGCACGTTGCCGTCCGTCACTGACAACACGGTCGGGAGACCGCGCGGAGGCGAATGGTTATCATGTCGGGACACACAGAGATTTATCTCGCTCAAGAACTTTCTCGGAGACCACGAATGCCCCTTGCGACAATTACCCCGACCGCGTGTTTACACCAACCCGAAGCTGAGTATACGCGACTGCTGACCGATGCGGGATTCGACATCCGCTACCCGGACGATCCGACGTTTACACAAGGTCGGGATGAGGCGGAGACCATTCGCGTGCTGAAAGGGACGACCGCGATCCTGGCGGGGGGGGACTTCCTGACAGCGCGTGTGATCGAGGCATTGCCCGAACTGCGGGTCATCGCGCGGATGGGCGTGGGGTACGACCGCGTCGATGTCGCGGCGGCGACGTCGCGCGGGATCGCCGTGACCATCACCCCCACGGCGAATCATGAAGCGGTCGCGGAAATCGCGTTCGCGCTCATGTTGGCAGTCTCCAAGAACGTCTTGCAGCACGATCGCAATACGCGCGCGGGAATCTGGGACGGTCCGGTCAACCGACCGCTGCGCAGCACCACGCTGGGGTTGTTCGGACTGGGCCGCATCGGCCAAAGCACGGCGATTCGCGGCAAGGCGTTTCGCATGAAGCTCCTGGCCACCGACCCGTTCGCCAATACCGCATTCGCGGCCGAGCATGGCATCGAACTGGTCGATTTCGACACCCTCCTGGCCGAATCCGATTTCCTCAGCATCCATGCACCGCTGTGTGAGCAAACCAAGGGCGTATTCGACCGAGCCGCGTTTGCAAAGATGAAACCGGACAGCGTCCTCATCAACACGGCCCGCGGCGGGCTGGTTGTCGAGGAGGACCTCATCGAGGCGCTGCAGAGCGGCCAAATCTCAGCCGCCGGTCTGGACGTCTTCGAGACAGAACCGGTCGACCCGGCCAACCCGCTGCTCAAGCTGGAAAACACGGTCCTGGCCCCCCACCGAGCCGGCGCGGAAACACTCGCCTCATTCGACATGGCCGTCGAAGCCGCCAAATGCATCGCCACCCTCGCCCAAGGCGGCTGGCCCCAAGGCTGCGTCGTCAACCAGGAAATCAAAGACAACTGGTCCTGGAACCCGGCGTGATGCGAAACCGCGTGACCAACCGGAGATACAGCCGCCTCCGCACCTGTGCACCCGGCACCAGTGAAGTATCTCAAGCGACGTAGGGTCCGCTGTACGGACCGCGTGGCGAGTGAAATCATCACGACTCGTCGCCGCCGGGCGATCGTAGGCGTTAGGCAGCGACGTAGGGTGGGTGAAGCAACGCGAAACCCACCGTCACGCTGGTGGGTTCCACTTCGTTTCACCCACCCTACGCGACTGGTTCATCACGAGCGAAATGTTTGACTCCATGTAGACCCTTCATTACCCTCCCGAAAGCTGGAATACCCCGATCCATACGTGATGAATTCAAAGTTATCCGCCTGAAGCCGTCCCAAACCTTCGCTGAGCACGACCAATGCCGGACGACTCAATTACCGACTTTGAACGCGAGTCACTCCGCATCTACACGCTCAGTGAAAACTCGGATCCAAGCCCGTTTTTCGCATTCCGATTCTACATTCCGCACTTGCGACGTTGGTCGATCATGTTCCTTGCTGCGATAGGTGCGTTTTCATGGTTTGCACCGACCGGACCGACTCTCTCCATGAAAGCTGCCCTGATGGTCGTGGCCGTGCTTCTCTTCGTAGGGATTGTTTCTTGGCACGTTTGGTTAGCGTACACTGCGGTCTCGCACTGGCGACTCCTTCGGCGCGTTCTCGACTGGGATGCAATTCATCGACTGTGCGACACGCACGATTCACATAAACGCAATCATGACGGCGGATAACCAAGCCAATTAGGGTGCGTGGCCGTTGTTCAAGTTGGTGCGTTAGTTTGGTGTAAATCGCCGAACGACGCCCCGCATTGTTCGCGCAATACGAACGCACCGTCAATCAGCGCCCACGCACCCTACGGCACTGTATCCCCGCATGACATCGTCTGAAGTCTCACAATTAATCGCGCAGGAGATTGGCTCTGATTGGGGCCACACAAATGCTCACGGTGTGGACCTGCGGACTTGCCTGGTTACTCCAGAGCTTCGGACCTACTGCGATCCGATGGATGGCGCCCGCACTTTCGATCTCTGGCGCGTGTTGGAGGAACATCCGGATACACGCTCCGGATACCGAATCGTGTTTGATACGCGAGACATGTCGTTCGGACTGGCCACGACGGACCAGCATGGTCGCGATGTATTCCTCGGCAGTTACGGCACGTTCATGGAGACGCTCGATGCGATGTAACAGTGACGTAGGGTGGGTGAATCGACGTCCAGTCCGAAGTTGCGTCAGGTAGAGTCGAGATGTGGCGCGGTGGCATCGTTGGATGCTCCGTTTCCACATCCCGCTCGTCGAACCGGACGTGCGGATTTCCCGCATCCGGCTCTCGTTCGGAGTCAATCATGTGTTCGCCCACGGGAGGTTGCG
>JAJDEI010000128.1 GCA_029259845.1 Planctomycetaceae bacterium
AAGCACGCCGCGCCCACGTGGATCAGAGACTTGCGACCAACTGGCCAGCAAGCTCTCCCCGCAGGCGGATGACATAAGTAAACCTCCGTGGTGAAAAGTCGGACCTCCGTAAACTCACCCAATCTTACGCACCAACCCCGAAATGGAAAAGGCGTTAGCCCTGGCGTTTGGCGTTCAGCCCCTTTCGTTGTGTTCGCCGGCTTGCTAGCATAGTTGGTCTCCTGCCCGCCGGACATCACGCCTGCCGGAGCCGCACGATGGATCATCGCAGCGACCTTCCTCTTCGCAGATCACGTGTCGATCGTCGCACCGTCCTCAAGACGGGAGTGGTGGGCCTCCAGGCGGGAGCCGCAGGCTTAGTCGCCGAGGCCGCGACCCGGCCGCTCGTCGCAGGCGACCTGCCTCGTAAGCCTCGGTCAGTGCTTTTTGTTTTTTTGACCGGCGGACTGTCGCATCACGACAGCTTCGACATGAAGCCCGATGCCCCGCTGGAAATTCGGGGCGAGTTTGAGCCGATCTCGACGCGGACCCCCGGCTTGCAGATTTGCGAGCATCTGCCGCGGCTGGCTGCGCGGAGCGATCAATATGCGCTCATCCGTTCAATGGCGACGGCCTCCAACGGGCATGAACCCGCCTGCCACATGCTGCTCACCGGAAGGCTTGATCTGCCGCCCGATTTTTCGCTGGAGAGGGTCCCCAACCCTCAGGAATGGCCCTCGATTCCTGCGGTGATCACGTACGCCTTGCGGGACCAACGGTCCGCAGCGTTGCCGATCGCCGCAGTGCTCCCGCAGCCGAGCGTGAATGAGGTCGGCAAAGTGCGGCCCGGCCAGTACGCCGGTCGTCTCGGGGAGGAGCACGATGCCTGGCACATCGACATCGCCTCGAAATGCTCGCTGGGTAACGGCGCCTGTCCCGACTGTTTCCGCTTCGATGGTTCTGCCTTTGAGCATGCCTCGCCGACAATTTTCGAGACCCCCATGCTGGCCCTTCCCGCAGGTGGTCAGCAACGGTTCGACCGTCGCATCGATCTGCTCCAGTTTCTGCAGAGCCAGCAGCGCAGTCTGGAGCAGGTCGCCGAGCGGTTCGACCGGGACCGGCAACAGGCGATTTCCGTGCTGACCGACGCGAAAACCATCAGCGCATTCGATGTCGAGAACGAGGATCCCCGGACCGTCGAACGCTACGGGCGGAACAAATTCGGCCTGTCGCTGTTGATGGGCAAGCGGCTGATTGAAGCGGGCGTCAAATTCGTGCAGGTGAATCTGGGGAAAAACTCTTCCTGGGACACGCACAATCGCAACTTCGTGAACCTCAAGGAAAATCTGCTGCCCTATCTGGACCAGTCGCTCTCGACGTTACTCGATGACCTCGGCGCATCGGGCCTGCTGGAGGAGACATTGGTCGTCGTCACGGGCGAGTTCGGCCGCACTCCCAAGATCAACAAGGACGCGGGCCGGGACCATTGGGGGCCGTGCAACACCATGCTGTTTGCCGGAGGCGGCGTGCGCGGCGGATTGGTCATCGGTGCTTCCGACCGCATTGGCGCCTACCCCATCTCCGACAAAGTGGAGCCGGAGAACTTCTCGGCAACGTTGTACCAGGCTTTGGGACTGCCCCGCGACGCCGAATGGGCCGATGTGGATGGCCGCCCCCACCGCATTTATCGGGGCCGGCCGATCGACGCCCTTTACACGGGGTAGCCCGGGTCATTCGTCATCGGATCACTCGTCATCAGCGCGACGGGTGGCTGGGGCGTCAATGGTTGTTGGGGAATGATTCGGCCATGATTTGTCGCAAGCTGGCGTCAATCACAAAGCCTCCACGGCCCCAGTCGTGAGGCTCACCGATCGGGGGCTGTCACAATTACCGGTCGTGCGACCCGGCGAGGCAAATCCATGCCTGCTGTTGGCTCCACGCACAAAGGTGCCCCAGCCACCCCGGAGAGCGGGAAGTGAAGTCGGAGGCAATCCTGGTCCGGTCATTCCTCGTCGGCGCGGCAACGCCGCTTTGGTGACGCATCCGGTTGAGCGTGAGTATCGGGCACGAAACACGTCCAGCGCTGTGGCGAAGTCACGGTTTGTTGTCCGAGTGTGTGCGCATGAAAAGGCCGCTGCGAATTGCCCGCAATTCGCAGCGGCCGGGACCCGTCACTCAGTGGCCCGAAGAACTCAGTGGCCCGAAGAGACTTATTGCTGGTTAGAGGCCGAGGTTCTCCTCTTCCTCTTCTTGAATGATGATCCGGGGGGTGACCATCAGCATCAGGCTTTCGGTTTCACGGCCGACGCCGGTGTTCTTGAACAGACGGCTGATGTAGGGGATTTTGTTCAAGATCGGCACGCCGCTCATGCTGCGGCCTTCCCGCAGCCTCTTGATGCCGCCCAGCAGGACGGTCCCGCCGTCGGGCACACTGACGACCGTGCTGACGTTGACGACTTCCTGGACAGGCTGCTGGACCGTGATGCTTCCGCCGGAGCCGCCGCCAGCGCCGCCACCACCGCCGATGTTGCCGCCACCGCCACCGCCGCCGATGTTGCCACCGCCGCCGCCGCCACGGCCGCCACCACCACCGAAGCCGCCGCCGCCACCGCCACCGAAGCCGCCACCGCCACCGCCACCGATGCCGCCACCACCGCCGCCGATGCCGCCGCCGCCGCCGCCGATGCCGCCACCGCCGCCGCCGATGCCGCCACCACCGCCGCCAATGCCTCCGCCACCGCCGCCGCCACCGATTCCCGTGGGCTGGGCACCGCTCACGAAGGAGAAGGTGAAGATGTCCGTGACGTTGTTGAAGTTCGGTGAGACGGCCAGCCGCACATAGCGCCGGTCGGCTGAGACCACCGCTTGCACGGTCATGAAGATGCCGTCAGGAATCTGCTGGATGACCGGCTGGAAGCCGACCGCGAACGCACTGACCACCGGAATCACGCTTGTCACGAAGGGACGGGCGACAAAGCTGCTGACCGAGGCGATCTGTCCATTGAACAGGGTGACCTTGGGAGCGAACATCAGGTTCGACCGTTCGTCTCCCTGAGCCGCTTGCACGAACATGAAGGCTTCAATGTCACTCAGGATCGCCATGCCGAAGCTGATGCCGGACTGCGGATCGAATCCGCCGAACTCCGGAATTCCGAGTTCGAAGGAACCCTGTCGGAAGGGGATGTCGAGATCGGCACTGAAGGTTTCGGGATCGACCATGCCGACGACCGTTCCGTCGCCCCATTTGTCCCGGCCCACAATGTTCAACTGGGGACCTCTACCGAAGGCCTTGACCGGAGTGAGCCCTCCGAGCTGGCCTCCCTGCTGTCCGCCACCGCCCAGGCCACCGCCGCCACCGCCGAGTCCGCCGCCGCCGCCGCCGCCGCCGCCGCCAAACCCGCCGCCGCCGCCGCCGCCGAGTCCGCCGCCACCACCGGCCTGGGCACCGGCCCCGCCACCGGCCTGGCCCTGCTGGCCGACTGACTGAACGCCGGTCCGGCCGCCGTTGATGGGATCGACGCTGCCGAACGGTGCGATCGGCACGAAGTTGTTATCGCTGGCGGGACCGCCCACGCTGTCGTTGACGTTGAAGTCGAAGTCGATGCCGATCCGCTCGAAGAACCGGTCGGACACCGTGATGAACCGCACTTCAATTGTGACTTGCAGGTCCTGCAGACGCCGCAACTGCGTGAGCAGGTCGGCGATCTCCTGGTGGACCTTTTGGGTTTGACGGATCACGAGGCTGAGCGTCGTTTCGTGACGGCTCACCGAGCCTTCACCGGCATACTCAGTCCACGACTCGGGTGCCACTGTGGCCGTGATCAGTTCGGTCAAGCCCTGGAAGTCAAAGTTGTCCGGGGCCGGTCCGCCCAGCTCCGGTGAACCGGGGAAGGAGGGCATGCCCAGCGATCCCATGCCGTCGGAAACCTGATGGAACGCCTGCCCGGAGGGCGTCTGCAGTCCGCCGGAACTGGCGACACTCAACTGGCCGGCGAAGTTCAGTCCGCCCATCGGCATCAGCCGCTGCGTGGGAGCATGTGTCGGAATCGGAACCACGAGGTCCGCGACCGGATAGACGATCGCCTTCAGTTCACCCTGCTGCCGCGAGGTGGTGGTGATCTTCAGCACTTCGTCTTCGATCGCGTAATCGAGATCCATCGGTTTGAGGATCAGGTTCAGGGCGCTTTTCAGCTTGATCCCTTCAACGTTGATCGTGATGGGCGTGTCCGTGGTCACTCCCACTTCGTTCAGGCCGAAGTCGTCCAGCACGACGTTGATGGCCGCGTTGGTGGCGATGTCTTCCATCACCTCGGCCAACGGGGCATCGTTGAAGTGCAGCGACACCTGCCGGGAGAGGCTCTTCTGGACGCGAATCTCTTCTTGCGACCGTTCCAGAGCATCGATGACCAGCGTCCGCTTGGAGGTAAAGTCCTCCCAGCGTTTGATGTCATAGTCGATCGGGTTCTTGTCGCCCACATTAGCGATCACCGCGTTTTCCACATCGTTGAGCTGATTCCAGAAGCTTTCTTCCTTGCGCTCCTTCAGATCCTCGTTGCGGGAATCTCGGTAGGCGAATTTGCTTTCAATGAACATCTGGATGGTGACCGGATTCTCCGGAGCCAGTTCCTTCGCCTGCTTGGCGATGGTGTGGGCTTCGGCGAAGCGGTGTTCATCCATCAAGCGGTTGTACTTCTCGACGATGTCCGCAATCTCCTGCTCGATACGAATTTTTGTTTCGATCTCTGCATCAATGATGCTGCGTGTTTCGGCGTTGCGTCGCTCCAGATCGAGCAGCGGCTTTCGTTGAGCCATATAGGACTCGACCGATTCGCGGCTGCTCGTCAGAGCGGCCATCAGGGCTGCCGTCTGCTGCGGAGCAAGATCCGCCCCTTCGAGATTGGCGATCGCCCGGTCCAGCAGTTCGAGGGCTTCGGCGGGCTTTTCGTCTCCCCGCAGCCGCTCGGCCTGAAAGATGGTGTTCGTCACCTCTTCCCGCGTGCGGTCGAATTTGGCGGCGTGCTGACGGACGGTCTCGTCAAGCACCTTCGGTTCAAACGCCTGGCCGGCCGACGGTGCCTGCAAGAGTCCGCTGACCTGCTGAATCTTGCGACTCGGAGCACAGGCCCGAATTTTCTCCTGAAGCTGCTGCCGCTCGTAGTTGGAGAGTTCGTCAGAAGAGTTGTACGCCTGCAGGAACAGGTCATAGGCGGCATCCCGGTCGCCCGCACGCATCTGACGGATGCCCTGCTGATACAATTCCTGCGGAGACGCCTGATTGGCCGTGACGACCATCGCGTCCCGCCGGGGTGCCGCATACGGCTCGCGGCTGGCCGCGCCGGGGGTGCTTGGCTGCTCGTTCCCGGCGGGAGTGGCTGCGGGAGCCGCAGCCGTTGCCACTGGGAAGGCCTCTGTGTTGAAGCTGGTCGGCTTCACATCGCTGGATTCGGCAGCGAGCCGCGCCACGTCCTGCAGGACGATTTCAGGACGGTCCTCGAACAACTCGTAGGTGACGTCAACCTGGGCGGCGGCTTCCGCCTTGGCCCGAGCTTCGGTGAAGTTCTTTTCCTTGAGGAGTCGCCGAGCTTCACCGATCAATACGACCGCCCGCTCCTTTTCCCGGTTGGGAGTAACGGAGTGTGCGGGCAGCGGCGGCGATGCCGGCGATGGTGTTGCGGTCGGTGCTGCTTCAGCGAACAACTGGCCTTGCGCGGGGGATTCAATGTCCTGCAGGACCAACTCCGGCCGATCGCTGAATAGCGGATAGCTGGCGTCCAGCTTCTCAGCGGCCATCGCTTTCTCGCGAGCCGTGCTGTGATCGCCGGCAGCAAGCGCGGCACGCGCTTCTTTCAACAAGGCGATTGCCTGCTCACCCGCTTGCGCGGACGGAACCGGAGAAGCAGCCGACGGTGTCGGCGGCGTGGGCGGTGCCTGGCTGGCACTGAAGATTGTCGTGTTGGATTTCCGTTCGACCTCGGCGAGAACGTTGTCGGGGGTTTCATCGAACAGCTTGTACTCAACGTCCAGCTTCTGGGCTTCCAGAGCGAACGAACGGGCTTCGTCGTAATGGCCTTGTCCGATCGCCTGGTGGGCGAGTTCCAGCAGTTCGTGGGACTCCTGTGCCGGTGACTTCACTGCTTTTATTGTCGGCACTGCCGGGGAAGCCTCAACGGGCGTGGCAGCCGCTGTGGCGTTCTCCAGTTCCGCGAGGAGTGCGGGGGACGGCCCTGCAGTGGCAGCCGGCTGCAGGCGGCTGATTTCGTCCAGCACGTACTGCGGACGCAGTTCCTTGGGACCGTAGGCCAACTTCACTTGATCGGCCTGCTCAGCCTCCCGGCGAGCCGCCTCGAAGTTGCCCTTTTGAAGATGTTCTACCGAGGATTTCAGCAGCAACTGGACATATTCCCGTTGCTCCGTATCATCACTTGCGATGCTCGGCAACGCGGCCGAACTGGCCGCATCACCTGCCGAGGGGCTCTTGAGACTGGCAATGAGTTGGGTGGGCGTCGTCTCACCTGACTTGAACGTCACGCCGAATTCGGACGCCATTCGCTCCGCCGTCGCTGCCAATCGCAACGCCTCTCCGAGGTCTCCCTCACGGGCCGACAAGCGGGCTTGCCGCATGAAGTCGTCGACGCGGCGACGGGAGACATCGTTGGCATCGTCCGGGGTGACCCAGGCGAGTGTGTCCGCCTGGGACCGGGACGTGCCGGCCGGTTCAGCGGCGAAGGGATTCGACTCGGCCGGATCGGGAACCGAAGTCCAAGCGAGCGACTCAGCCGGCTGGTTCGCGAAGGGACTCGGCTCGGTGAAGTCTTCTTCGGCCCGCGTTGAGTTCGCGATCCACAAGGTCGCGGCAGCGAGGCCACAACAGGAGAGTAGTCCAATGATCCGAAACAAGGTTCGCTCCTCCTTAAAACCCCGCGCGGGGGCAATGCCTGTGGCTGCTGGACGGACACCCGATTGTGCCGCCTCGGTCGGGCGCGTGGGGTTGTCAGGCCCTTGCGGATTCAAAACACGATCGTTCGTTGGTGAAGTGTGTCGCGCCATGACTGAGCTTACCGGGGGGATTCTTGATTGAAGGGAAACCGGGCGCCGTCCCGACCCGCGCGGATAATTGCCCGTCCATCGCCGGATGGGCCGGTCGTCCGTGCGGAACGCTGGGAAGCGTCCGAGATCGTCGAGTTGTCGTTCGGGGAATCGAAAATCGAAGTGAGAGGGGGAAGTGCGGGCTTGATAGCCCAACCCCGTTGATAGGGTCAAGGGGGGTCGTCTGGATTTTCAGTTTTCAAGGTTCGGGGAGGACGGTTTTCGACCAAGTTCGGCGAGAGCTGCCGTTCTCGCCAGAGTGCGGCATGGGAAACGTCTCGGCTCCGATATTTTCGGGAGGCATGACCAACAACCGTCGTCATCATCAGGCCGCATCAAACATTGTTGTGATGACGGCATCCTTTCTGAGCCGCTTGATGACCTCTTCGTTCAGTTCCTGTTTTTTTTGCGAAATGATCTCTTTCCGCAGGTCGGCCTGGACGTCCTCGAACGGCGTCACGCGATCCGGCAGCCGCTCGGTGGCACGGACGATCTGGTAGGCCTTCTCGCCGGCGATGACCTGTCCGATCTCGCCGACATTCAGTTCAAACAGCAGGCGTTCGATTTCAGGATTGGCAAGGCTTCCCTTGCGTGTCCAATCCCACTGCCCGCCCTTCTCGGCCATCACTCCGTCGGAAGACTTGCGGGCCACGCTGGCGAAGTCAGTGCCGTTGCGAAGTTCGGCGATCGCCTGGTCGAGAACCGCCATCGCCTGTTTTTTTCCGCCATGTTTGGCATAGGAGACCCAAATCTGCTGCCACTTGACCTGGGCAGGGAGTTTGTACTCCTCGATTCGTTTCTCGTACGCGGCAAGCAGCTCGGGACGAGTCACGGTCGGCTCCTGCGTCCGATGCAGCTGCATCGACTGCGCAGCCAGTTGTTGGCGGCCGAACGCCCGCCGCAGGTTGCTCAGCGTCGTCCCCTGAGCCTGCATCTTGGCCTCCAGTTCCGCGAGTGTGCTGGCGCCGGCTTGCTTTTGGATCTCGTCAAGCCGCTGTGTGAAAAAGTCGTCCAACTGCTGTTCGAGTTGCTCTCGTTTGTCGGTGTCGAGCTTGGCCAGTGCCGCGTTCATTAATACAGTCTCGTCGATGAATCTCGGCAACTCCCGGCGGATGAGCTGATCCAGCAACTTCTGATACTGCTCTTCGGGAAGCTGTTCCCGCGCTGCCGCCAGGTTGGCCGCATGCGCCTCCAGCACATCGGAGACCAGGATGGGCGTTCCGTCGACGATCGCCGCCACTCCGGTCATCCGCGCGTCGAGCTGCGGCAGGTTCTCTGAATTCTCAAAAGAGACTTGTTCAATGTCTCGTTCACCAGTACCCGCCGCGGCCCGTTCGTCGGCGTCCTGAGCGGCCACAACTCGCGGGGGGACGAGGCCGACAACCGGGTTGTCGGCCGTGATGCTTCGCCCGGAACACCCCGCACACAGACACGTCGCTGCAACCGCCAAAGCGTAAACAGAGACATGGTGCATGGAGACTGGTCTCGAATCGAGGGGACGCCCGTCCCGATGACAGATTCGCGATTTCATTCAGCGTGCGGAATCACAGGCTGCTGCTCTCGACATCAACGGCGAGGGCCGTGTTGTGACTGAGGAGTGCAGTCGCTGACAGATTTGATGCAGCTCGGCCCGGAGAGGGCGGCGAAAGATACGCCACCGCGTCCCGCCGCAGCAAGGCCGATTCCCGTTCGAGATGTCCGAACCTGTCTCCACCGCACCGTTTGCCGAGATAACACGCCGGAACTGCCGGTCACGTCCCCGCATCGCCACGACCCTTCACGCATCCGCCACAACTCCTATGGCTGATTATGGTTAGCCCGGATATTTCATTCGCCCGTTGCGGTCGAGGGATTCTATTGGGGTCGTGGCGGGGGGGCGGGGGGGCGGCGTGCGGCCCCCGTTCCCCCGGACGGGCGGGGGCGACGAGTGGCGGACGGGGTTCTGGGTGAACAGGACGCGGGCGGGTCAACTGGTGTTCAGCCGCAGCGAATGGGCCACCGAGCGGAACAGCGATTGATCGGGACAGGTCGATGGGAGGGGGAACACCACGCGGCGAGCGGCCGGACGCACGCCATTGAAATCGGCAACGACCCGCCGCCCCGGCAGCCGTGAAAAGGTGATGGCGTCCGTGTTACACTCTGTCACGCGATCGGTCCTGGATTCGGTGGAGAGAAAAGTTTCCCCCTCCCTTGGCCGACTCTCAGGCCATCGCAACACCCTCAACAACAATCAACCGATGAAATATCCAGGTTAGGTCGTGTTGACATTCAATCCGTCTGATTTCAAAGGGAATTCCGGGCAGCACCGGTTGTCCCAACCGGTGCCGCGCAGCGGCAGGAAGCCTGTGCTTGACCGGACGATTTCCCCAGAGGCTTCTTGTCACAGAGCGACACGGGTTGGGACAACCCGTGCGACCCGGTTCGTATGTCAACACGACCCAGCCTGAGAACGATTACGGCCGAAGAGCATGCATTCTCCACCAGCATTCTCCACCATGCAAACCGCACAATCGTCAGACTCGGACTCTCCCCGGCACGTGCTCGTTATCGGGGACAGTATGAGCCTGGCTCATGTGGCTCGCGCAATGGTGCTGACGCGGCGGCTTCTGGAGGAGGGGCACCGAGTCACATTTGCGACCGGGGCACCTCACCAGAACCTCGCGAAGCAGGAGGGGTTCGATCCGTTGCTGGTGCACTGCGTGCCCCCGGAGCAGGCGCTGGCGGCTATCCGTCGGGGGTCGCATATCTTTGATTTGAAGACGGTTGGGGAGTATGTTGAGTCCGATTTGTCGCTCATCAGCAAGGTGCAGCCGGATTTGATCATCGGCGACATGCGGATGAGCCTGAACGTCTCTGCGGAGCTCGCGGGCGTGCCGTATTGGAGTATTGTCAGCGGTTACATGACTCCCTGGTATTCGGTCGAGGAGCATCCGCCGGAGACGTTTCCGATCGTCCGTCTGTTGGGGCAGAGGATCAGCCGCGCGATCTTTCCGACGCTCAAGCGGATGACGCTCAAGCAATTCGCGAAGCACTTCAACCGCTATCGACGCCATCAGGGCCTGCGACCAGTGCGAAACGTTCTGGATGTCATCTGCTCGCCGCACGGGAACCTGATCGCCGATATGCCCGAGTACGCGCCCTGCACCAATCTGCCCGGTCACTTTCGTTACGTCGGCCCGCTGCTCTGGGAACCGCAGCTCCCGGAGCCTGACTGGCTGGCGAACGTGAAGCCGGATCAGCCGACCGTGTACGTGACCCTCGGCAGCACCGGTGATGAACGGAGCGCAACGCGAGTGCTGACGGTCCTGCGCGATCAGGGCTATCAGGTGCTGACGACTACGGGAGGGCGTTTTACGGACGTACCGGCGGGTGTCCTGGCGGCAGAGTATGCTCCCGGTTCATGCTTGCTGGCGAAGAGCCAGGCGGTCGTTTGTCACGGCGGATCGCTGACGGTTTATCAGGCGGTCAGCCAGGGTGTGCCCATCGTGGGGATTCCCACCTTCCATGACCAGGAAACGAACATGGATCGTGTGACCTCGCTCGGCTGGGGTGCGGAAATTCCTCCGGGCCGGTGGCGGTCTCAGGATTTGCTCAGGGCGGTCGAGCGAGTGATGGATGATGAGGTTGCGGCAACGATGCAAGCGGCCAAAGCCCGTTTGGCCGCTTGCATCGCCGAGTCGGCCGCCAACAGGCTGTTGCCGGGACGGCAATCCGACAACACGACATCAGACTGAGCTCACTTACGGAAGAAGAACATCATGTTTCCGGGGGGCGGGGCGAAATATCCGAAGAAGGCGTGGAACAGCAGCCGGTGTGAGCGCAACACGACGTCCGGGCGCGGTTTCTCAACCACCACATCGATGACGTTTCCAGTCGCCCGGACGTACTCTTCCATGAACCGGGTGTTGACCGTCGGGTAGAGCGTGTCGAAATAGAACCGCCGGTACACGTCCTCAACCTCGAGCCCGGCCCCGGTTCCCAACTGGGCCAGCGCTTGCTCCGAGAGGATGTGGCGGTGGTACGGCTGGTGCAGCTCCATCGAAAATCCGTCCGGCGACGACACGTCGATCTCGTTGGCGTTCGGTGTTCCGATCACGAGCAGCCCGCCATCGTCGAGCCGGTCGGCGAGTGCGGCGAAGAATCGCCGCGGCTCCTCGACGTGTTCGATGACGTCGTAGGAAACAATTACGTCAAACCGGCGGGCGAGCGGTGTTTTGTCCGCGTAGTTCTGGGCGTATGCGTCGTACCCTTCGACGTTGCGGTATCCCTGTCTGCGCAGATATTCAATGAACAATCCCGCACCGCATCCGTAGTCGAGGATTCTTGAGTCCTTTCGGGTCCCTCGCCGCGCGAGCAGCCGCAGCCGATTGTGGTAGGCGCGGCCCGTTGCGAAGTTCATCACATGCTTCTTGAAGGGATACCGCTCGTAGTATCTGTCGAGGTCGACCGGCTCCAACGCATGCAGGGAGCGGCAGTGTTGGCATCGCCACACAGTGAAGTGCTCGTGATGAAACTCCCGCACGTTCGAAGGAACGATGCAGACATCCGTGGCCTGACCCTGTCTGGCTTGATGGCCGCACAGGTTGCAGGGAGTTGTTATCAGTCTTTCAGTGTCACGGGAGGGGATCGGTGAGCATGGCCGGATCTGTAAAGTTTCCATGCTGCGGTTCAGAGTACGAGTTCAGGGTGACGGTGATGGTACGACGCTCCGTTGAAGAGGACAGTAGCGGCCGGGGGCGATGATGTGGGCGGGGTCGATGGCTTGCTTGAGCTGGGCGACGGTGGCCCAGTAGGGGTCTTGGGGGTCGATGGCCCAGTGCATGTCGTCGACGGCGAGGCGGTAGGGGATGCAGCCTTCGGCTTGGGCGCGGTTCAGCAGGTCGTCGTGGCAGTCACGGGCGGCTTGCACCTGGCCCGGGTCGGACTTGTCGAACAGGATCGGGACGGTGCTGTCAAAACAGCGGTCCGAGAGGCTGGTGAGTGTGATCAGCGGGTCGAGGCCGTGGGTACGGCAGGTGCCGGTGACGAGGTCGGTGTAGCTGCGGACGAGCTCGGGCCGCATGGGGACGAGCGGCGCGAACCAGCGCAGCCCGCAGCCGTCAGCCGCCGGGTCGAGCGGTTCGTTGATGTCGACTTTGCGCCCGCTCTTCCAGTAGGCGAGCGGGAGGGCCACGCGGCTGGGCTTGCCGTCGACGATGTCCAGGAAGCTGTCAGCCGCGGCAAGCTGGTTGCCGAGCACGGTCTTCCATCGTCCCGGGAGCCTGCGGGCGATTTGCTGGAAGCAGCCCAAACGGGCCCGGTCGAAGGTGACGACCCGTTTGACATGCGGACGCAGCTTCCGCTTCACTTCTCGCAGTGCGGCCTTGACGATGCGCGGATCTCCCCGGAGCGCTCCGATGCCGGTCCAGGGGGCGATCTGGTTCTCGCTGGCGAGTTGCGTGACGAGTTCGGGGGGGATCGATTCCCCGGAGGGGACCTCATCCCGTGGAAAGGGCACGGTCATGGAGAGCACACGCAGGTCGTTCATCAGGTTGATGGACGTGCTCACTGATCCGAGCTTCCGGAGCAGGCCACGGACCGCCAACACACACGGCTCCAAATCCGCATCGGTCCGGAGTGCGAACAGAAACGCGGTGACTTGCTCCGCCCGGGGGGCCAGCGCGATGGTTGCCTGGGTGACGATGCCGAAGTTGCCTTGAGAAAACAGTCCGTCGAGATACGGGCCGATGCCCCATTTGAAGGTACGGTCGACTTCGGCCCCCCCCAGTCCGGACAGCGGTGAGCGATAGACGTCGCCGCTGGGGAGGACGGCTTCCAGGTTCATCAGCGCGGCGAAGTGATCGGCGTGCGGCGTGATGCCATAGCCTCGTTCGAGGGCGTTGCCGATCAAGCTACAGTCCGGGCCGCCGCCGTGGACGGGCACGCAAAAGGGAAGAGCGCGAGACTCCAGATAGTCGAACAGTTGTTGCTGGGTGACGCCCGGTTCGAGCGTGACCGTGCCCAGTTCGGCGTCGACGCCGATGATCCGGTTGAGGCCGGACAAGTCGATCACGGCGCAATCGTGAGTGGCTGGATTGGCGGTCCCGTATCCCCAGTTGCGCCCGCGGCTTACTGGATAGACCGGGACGCCGAAGCGGGCGGCGATGCGGACGGCATCGGTGACCTGCTCCCGGTTTTGTGGCTTGAGCACGGTCGGGATTCGCCGTGTCACGGACGACGTGGACTGTGAATACGGCGACGTGTTCGCTTGTCCGGATTTCACACGATGCGCACCGAGTGCCTGTTCCCAGGCGGCGAGCGCCTGGTCGAACGGCGTTCGCTGGGACGAACCGCCGGCCGGCTTGGGGGTGGCCGTTTCGCGGGGGGCGTCTTGAAGGGTGAGCATTTTCTTTGGTCTGCGCGAAGTTTGAGGGGGGACGGTTCGGGCCGATGCGGCTCGTGTTCAGCCGAGTTGTGTCGTTGATTACTTGAGGACCGACGTGGCGTCGATGTCGACGGCTGTGTCCGACAGCGAGATGTCTTCGGTCAGCACGTAGGCATCTGCAAAGCTTGGTCCGGCGAAATCGAGCATGGCGTCGGCGAGTGCCTCGCGACAGGCATTGTATCCCCGGTCGAACAGCTCCTGCTTCCGGTCGGACGAGAGATCGAAGTTCAAGGAGGACATCGAACCGACTGGGACGCGGACGTGATAATCCCAGAGTTCCGGATGGCTCAACGGCTTGAGGTTGCGGAGGACCATGTCTGCGATGTGGAGCACGTATCCGTGCCGCGAGAGGTCGTCCAGGCGGGCTTTTGGGGCGGGCTCCGACTCGTGTATTCGGACGACGACGGAGGCGACATCTGTGTCTGGAAACAGCATCTGGGGCGTCACCGAGGCGAAGCAGCCATCGATCAGGGCGCGGCCGCCAACCCGGGGAATGGTGAACACGCCGGGCAGACTGATCGAGCAGCGGATGGCCGTTGAAAGTTTGACGTGGGGGGTGGCGTCGTCGGAGAAGACGAACGGCGCCCCGGTGGCGACATCGGTGGCCAGGACGGCCAGCGGTGCCTGCAGGTCGCCAAAGGTCCGGCCCTCCAGCAGGCGGTTGAGCCACCGTTCGAGACGGTGCCCCGCATACAGACCCATCGGGCGGAGGCTTTCGGGGCTGGGGTCGAGCAGCCGCGCGAAATCCGTTTCAAGCATCAATTCGGTCGCTTGGTCCGACGTGTATCCGCTGGCGAACAGGGACGCGACGAGGCTTCCTCCGGAGACTCCGGACCAGGCAGCGGCACGGGCCCCTCCTTGTTCCAGGGCCTTGACGGCGCCGATGTGAACTGGCAGGCGGGTTCCGCCGCCCTGCAGGAAGATGTTGAAATCAATCATGTTGTTGATCCGAAGCTGGGGGATTCGGGGATCGTTGTGGAACGGGCTGGCCGCCGGAGCTTCCTTGTCTGCGGCAGCCGCATCGATCAGGCGAATGCGGGCACGCACTCGGCATGCACGTCCACCATGGGCGCGAAGTAGTCGACCGCCTCGGGGGACATGGGCCGCGGGAGCAGGTCCATCAGCGGCAACTGGTCCTTGAACACGGCGTCGTAGCAGGGGGGCTGCACACGGTCGGCCTCGTCGAAATCCAGGCAGACGCCGACGACCGGTGCGTCATGCAGCGAACCGTAGGTTGTCTCGTCGGTGAATTGCCGGTATCCCATCGACCGTTCGTAGAGTCGGGCGTGCTTGGGATGGCAGGCGACGAGAAGCTGGTCCGCGCCGAAACGTCGCGCATGCTGGGTCAGCAGGCGGAGCATGGGAAGGAACACCTTGAAGAAGGTGCGCGGAGAAGTGGTGCGGCTCGCGAGGCAGGTGACTTCCGCAAGGGTGAGTCCCTGAAGACGTTTGCGTTCCACCTCAGCCGGGAAGATCGGCTCCAGCGGCAATCCATCGGAGGAATCGGTCACCAGTGTCGCGGTGCAGGCGACGTGGCCGTCCTGCATCGCGATGAAGGTGTTGGTTGAGACGAGCAGGTGGTACGGCAACACCCTCATCTTGAAGGGGCTGGGGTCGATCAGCCCGCCGGCGCGGTATCGCTCATAGACGATGGAAAATGCGGAACTCCATTCCGGGATTGTGTCGGCGATCTTGCAGACGAGCCCTGCGTCGTCTGCGGTGCCACGGTCCAATGGCCGCTGAATCAATTGAAGTCCAGTCATGTTGTTCCCCTTGTTCCGAAATGCTGTCCACCAATCGTGGCAGTATGCCACGCCCGTTTGCGGTCGCAACGGTCATCTTGGGGCAGGTTTGGTGGCAGTCTGGGGAAGACTGGACTCACGATCCTGGGGGATCGTGCGTACGAGAATTGGCGTATTCCGTGCCTCGATTCGCTGAAGCCTGCAGGGAATCGTAGGTCGGCAACGGCTGACAGGCGGGAGAATCGCTGCGCGCGCCGCACCGGTATCGGGGAACAGACTTCCGGTATTGACGAGCCGACGTGTTGTGACACCTCTCCGTTTCGCCAAAGCAACACACGTCAGCACGTCTTGGGAGCGTGTTGTGCGCAGCCCGCGTCCCAAACCTCAAATCGCGCTTGCACGAGGGGCGTTTCGCTAACGAGGCAAAGGGGCTGCACGTCCGTCAGCGGAGGGGCTTGTGCAGACAGGCGTAGGTGGAGGGCGGAGCGATCAATCCAGGCGGGAATCTCTGCTCTCGCCGAGCGTCCCACTTTTGCCGGGAATCTCACGTTCGGCTGGGAGCGTCGAGGTGCCCAGCGGACCAGTGACGATGGCCTGATCCCGCATGAATCACCGTTCATGCGGGGCAGGGCGTCAGCCGGTGGCGAGGGAAGCGAGTTACTCTGCTGCAGCGTCTTGAAGCGGGTTTGCCGAGGTTTTCTTGCGGCGTCGGTAGAAAGCCATTCCGGCCAATCCAATTGCGAAAAGCGTGGCCGTGGCCGGCTCGGGAACCGTCGACTGGCCTCCGCCGCCGGGAAGCATATTTCCGCTTAGCACGATGTTGTCGAACTTCCGGCCATCGTAGCCGTGAGGGTAGTTGTCGTACTGCTGAAACTTGATGAAGAATTGGCTCGTCAAGCTGAGCAGGCTGGAGTTCCCCACCGCGGCAACGAGATCGGAGATACTCGCCGTATAGCTCTTCCAAGAGCCGTTCTGCTGGCTGAAGTTAAGCAATGGGAACCAAAAACTTCCATCGCTGCTGACGGCGACTCCGTCCGCGTTCTTGCTCCCGGTGAACGCACCTGACCCCAAGCTCCAGTCATTGGGATTCGACGAGTTCGGTTGAACGAGGAGGTTTTCCTCATCGCTTGAATCGTACTGCTGAAAATCCAGAACGACGTCCGATTTGCCGTCGAGGTCGACCGTCAGGACGGCTTCGTTCAGGGAGTAGGTGCTATTGCCCACGCGGTCGTCTAAAAGCAGCACGCCGCCGCGAGTGCCGCCGACCGCACCGGACCAGTTGAAGATCCGACTCCGCCCTTCACCGCCTGCGGGGACGACGTTGAACTGCCACTCCGATCCGAGATTCGATGCAGCGTCAACGTAGTTCACCGGGTCGTCGAAGTTACTCGAATTCGGCGTCGGAAAAGTCGTGACGTTGAAGTCCTCTTGGTACAGCACGCTAGCCGCAAAGCACGCGCCTTGTCCGGAAAGGAGGCTGAAAACAGCAAGAGCCAGAATATGTCGATGCATTGCGCGTTCCTGTTCCGTTTGTCCTGATCACGACGGTCCCGCAACTACGCAGTTTATCCGTGAGCCGGGCGGATTTCCAGCAGTTAATGCCCAGTCTGCCAAGTTTCTCAACAATCCATGAGCTGACACAGACGTATTGCAGGAAGGGGCTTTTGGTGTTCGTGAACGGGTTTCACAACGGAGATTCGATTTCGTACGTCGAACCCGAAACCACGGTCGGGCAACGGAGCCTCATGCGATCCCGAATGGTTTTCTCCCCGTTTGAATCTTTGAGGGAGCACGCTCCGTTGGGCAAGCAGGGCGAACGTGTTTTTCATGGCGGGGGCGTCTCACCGACGTCGTCCGTCGCAGTTGACTCCGGGCTAACTCCCCTCCCTGCTTCCGGTTAGCCCGGAGGCAATTCCGACGTCGAATCACCGACCGTCCCCCCCATCGTGAGAAACACGTTTGCCCTGGGCCCGTTTGGTGATTTTCTTGACAGCGATCGATCGCGGCTGCTAGTGTTTGGGTCGCTGTTCGCTCGTGGGGGATGGCTGCATGAGTAGCCAGGGACAGCCGCCTGTGGTTTCTGCAGAGGGCCGCGCGGTCGTTCACACGGACGGACCGGATTGTCCGTGGTTCGTTCGGGCCTTGACGGCATCCGCCCGGGCCGGTGATGTGGTCGTGATTGTCAGCCATTCGTCGTTTGCCAACGCCGGCCGATTGTCCCACACTCGATGGGAAAGCCCGTCGGCTGTTGAGTTTGTGTCCTGCGGCATGGCTGCAGGCAACATCAGGAAATCCGGGGGAAGCGGTCCGTCATGGCGTACGATCCGCACCTCACTCCGATCTCGCCCGGCGATGAGCCGGCTTCTGCGCCGATCGTCATTCGTCCGGAGATGGAGCCGGATGGCGCGGATTTGGGTGACTTGGCGATTGAGGCACTGCCGTCCCCGGTCAACTACCGGATCTTGGTCATTTCGGTCACCAGTGTTGTCGTCCTGGTCGGCGCGATCAATGCGATGCACGCCTACCAGGTCAATCGGATCGCGGACTCGTTCCGCGAGCTGGGTGATCAGGCGCGGGTGGCCGGTGACCCCAGCGCGGCCGTTGCCCACCTGAGGCGATATCTGGCGATTGCGCCCGATGACATCGAAGCGATCGAAGAGATGGCGTTTTCGATCGCAGAAATCGCCCAAACTCCTGCTGAGAAGTACCGGGCCACGCAACTGTTCGAACGCATCCTCCGCGATTCGCCGGATGCGGTGGCGGTCCGCCGGAAGCTCGCGGATTTGTACACGGAGCTCGCCCGCTTCCGCTTCACGTTTCATTCCGACGCGGTCGACCATCTGAACCGCCTGCTGCTAAGCGACCCGGCGAATGCGGAACTGCTGGCATTGCGGGCGATGAACCGGGAGATGTTGGGCCGGTACGAAGAGGCGCGTGTTGACTACGAAGCGGCCATCGAAGTGGCGCCGCGCGACCTTGAGACCTACGGGCGGCTCGTTCGTTTGCTGAGCGACCACCTCGCTCAGCCGCGCGAGGCCATTTCGCTGCTCAACGGCTTGGTGCAGCGGAATCCCAGGAACGCGAATGCTTTTCTGGCACGCTCCCGGTTTCATTGGGAGCGCGGCCGGGTGCGAGAGTCGCGAATTGACGCGGAGCGTGCCTATCGGCTTGATCCCGGGAATCGCGACGTTCTGGTCTTTCTGGTCACGCTGATCGCCTATTCCGAATGGCCGTCGCAACCGGTCACTGCGGACGACCTCAAGTCCCGGCTGATCAGCGTCTCGCGACGTGAAGACGAAGACCGGGCCGCTGAGCTCGCCCTCGTCGATCTGGCCATGCTCGCCGGCGATTATGCGGACGCTGAGCGAAGGCTGCACGTCGTCCTGGAGGCGCGGCCCGATTGGGAGACAGCCAAGTGGTTGCTCGCCGATGTCATGAACCTGACGGGGCAGCCGGAAGCGGCGGAAAAGCTCGTCGAAGAGCTACGAACCGACTCGGGGAGCGAGTCGAATCTCTCGCGGTTTCTCAGGGCCCGGAACGCATCGAACCGCCGAGACTGGCCGGCTGCCGCCCTGTTGTTCCGTCGTGTGTTCGATAGTTCCCAGGCCCCCCCCTCCGTGCGAACTCCCGCCGGTCTTGGCCTCGCGGCCTGTTATCGGGAGATGGGACAGTCTCTGCGCGAGCAGCAGGCGTGCCTCGATGTCCTGGAGATCAATCCGGAATCGTCGGAGGCGGTCTTTCAGTTGGCCGGGTCGTATGTGCGGCTCGACAACCTTGAAGAAGCCCTCAGGCAGTTCCGGCGGCTGCCGGAGAGTCCGGAAGCGGCGCGGGCCGCTGCGCTCATTCTCATCGAACTGAACCGTCGCCGTCCTGACGCGGAGCAACGCTGGGACCGGGTCGACGCGGCTGTCGCGAGGGCTGCCAGCCTGCAACCGAAGCCGGTCGAGGCTTTGCTCTTGCGGGCCCAACAGGCAATCGCCCGTCAGCGGCACGCGGAAGCCTCCAAAATCTTGAACGGGGCATTAAGAGCCTCCCCCATTGACGAGCGGCTCTGGATGCAACTGTTCGAGGCGGATCTTTCCCGGCGGGAGTGGGACGCGGCCGCGGCGACGTTGGAGCAAGCCGAAGCGGTCCTTGAACGGTCGGACGCCGTCCGGTCCGCGTGGATCAGGCTCGCGGCGGCCCGGCAGGATCGGGCCGCTCTGAGCGACCTTGCCGAGTCGGTCGCCGATTTTTCGCCGGACGATGACGAACAGCAAGCTGCCCGAAATCGCGATCTGGCGATCGCGTGGCAACAATTGGGGGACGTTGGCAAGGCGCGAGAATGCTGGGAGGCCGTCAAGGAGCGCCGGCCGTATGATGTGGGCGTTCTGCAAGCATTGCTGGCGTTGGCATTGTTCGAGGCGGACGATGTGCGCGCCCAGGAACTTGTGCGAGAGATGCAGGAGATCGAGGGCACGTTCGGCGTGCGGTGGCGGATGGCGGAGGCGGAGCGGCTGATCGCTTTGGCGGAGCGGGGCCGGCGAGACTCGTTGAAGGAGGCCGATCGGATTCTCAAGAGGCTCGACGAGCAAACGCCGGCGTCGGTGGCCCTGTCCACCCGTCGCGGCGATGTCGCGCGCCTTCAGGGCGACGTCGAAGGAGCGCTTCAGCAGTACCTGGCTGCGATTGAACTCGGCAAGCCGAGCCGGAACTGCGTTTTACAAACAGCCCGTCTCATGTTCCAACGGGGGCAATTCGCCGATGTCAGCCGGTTGATTCGCCGCTTTGAAAAATCCGATTGGCAGACGCTCGATCCCCGCCTGGCTCAGCTGGGGGCGTACGCATCGCTCCAGGAGAAAGAATTCCTGGAGGCCGTTCGCTTTGCCGGAACGAGTGCCGATCCGAATTCGACGAGCTTTCAGAATCAGATCTGGCTGGGGCAGTTTCAGCAGATCGCAGGGCAGCTCGAAGCGGCGGAAGCGTCGTTTCGCCGCGCGACGGAACTCGCCCCGGAGCAGCCGGCCGGTTGGATCGCATTGGTTTCCTTCCTGGCGGTTCAGGGCCGGCAGGACGAAGCGGACGCCGCAATGGCAGAAGCGCAGTCCGCCGTCTCCTCCGACCTCACGGACTTCATGATGGCCCAATGCTGTGAGGCCTCGGATGACCATGAGCAGGCCGCCGCCTACTATGAACGCACGGTCTCCGCGTGGACCGACGATCCGCGGCAACTCGAAGCCGCCGTGCGGTTTTTCATGCGGTCGGGCCGACGGGACAGGGCGACGGAGATTTTGCGGCCACTGGCTGAAGCGGACGGGCCTGATTCCCAGCCGGTGCTCATGACCGCCCGCCGGCTGCTGGCGGCGATTCTGGCTGACTCGGACGAATACGCGGACCATCGGGAAGCACTCGGCCTGTTGAACAGGAATCTCGCCGTCCCGGAGCAGAGTGACAGCCGGCAGGACCTTCTCCTGGAAGCCCGGCTACTCGCGGTCTCGCGGATTAATCGTGACCGTCGGGCCGCCCGGGCCCTGTTCCAAAAACTCGAAGACGACGGGCCGTTGCCCGTTGAGGACGTGAGGCGGTTGGCGGAACTCGATCGAAGACTCGGCGAACCGCAAATCGCGATCGACGTGGTGGCGGGACTTGTTGCGCGAACACACCGGAACCCGGAAATCCTGGCGTGGGCGATTGATTTCGTGTTGAGCGCGGCACCGGCCGGATCGATGCCGGTGAGTGTCGAGCGATGGCTGGAGACGCTCGAGAACCTGCGGCCTGACGACTCGCCCCCCCGCGTCCTGCGGGCCCGATGGATGATCAGCCGGGGCCGCTCCCAGGAAGCGCTGGCCATGCTTCGATTTCTCAGCACGCAGCCGCCCTCCGACGAACTCGACAGTGACCTCTGGAAACAGCGCGCGCGTCTTGCACTGGCGACCGACCGCATCGCCCAGCACCTCGACCGAAACGGACAACTCGCCGCCGCCGAAGACTTCGCCGCGCTGGCGGAAGACCTGTATCGGCAGGCGCCCGCCGGCCCGGATGCGTCCCTGTTGCTCGTCCGCTTTCTGATGCGTCGCTGGCGGGTCGGGGAGGCCGTGAAAATCTGCGAGGAGTTGCGAGGCACTCTTGAGGACGACCGGCTCGCTCAAACGTACGTCAGCCTGCTGCGGACACGCCAGGTGGCCTCCGAACAGTCCTCAGAGATTCGCGGATGGCTGGACAGCCGCAGCGAAGCCGATCGCGGTTCTGCGATCCTGGCGCTGTGCAGCGCCCACGCGGCAGCTCTGGATGGTGACTACGAGACCGCGCTGCGGCTGCATCGGCGGGTGATCGAAATCGACCCGAATCAGATCGAAGCTCTCAACGAACTCGCGTTCCTGCTGGCCCTGCAGGGCGATCCTTCAGAAGAGGCGCTGGAACTGATCGGCCGGGCCATCGAGCAGGCGGGCCCGATGGGCGTGCTGCTGGACACACGCGCAGTCGTTGAGCTCGCCAACCAACAGCCCGCAGATGCTGAGCAAACCGCGCAGGCGGCGACCGCCGAATCTCCCGCGGCGGACTTCTACTTTCATCTGGCGCAGGCTCAACTCGCTCTCGGCAAACGGGATCAGGCGAGGAAATCACTCCGCACCGCGTTCAAGCATGGGCTGCTCGTCAACACCCTGCATCCGCTTGAGCGGCCCGCCCATGAGAACCTGCAATTGGAGCTCGAACCGTGACTGGGCGGAGGACATTCGTGAGAAGCCCTGATTGGCGTTTCGCACTCGTGCTTGTATTCGCCCTGTTGCCGGCGGGGTGTTCAGAGTCAGGAAGAGGAGATGAGCCCGGCTCGCGACCGACGGGCGGACGAGTCTCACCGGATTCTGGAGCCGGCGGCATCCGGCCTGTCGGGCAATCGTCTGATGAGCAGTCGCCCGATCAGCTGCCTTCACCTTTGCCGGGAGTGTGGTCGCCCGTGGTCGGTCGTTCACCCCGGCCGTTCTGGCGAAAAGGGGAGGGGCCGACGTATGCACCGGCATGGTCCACGAATCGACGCAACGTCACCCACGAAGTTGCTCAGGGGGCGGCCGAGACATCGCGGGACGCGGGGCTTCGCCTGTATGCAGCCCTGCAGCAGTTGTCCGCAGGCGACCATCTCATCATCCGCGCGGGAACCTACAACGTAGATCGCTGGCTGAGAATTCGTGCCCGGGGGACGGAGCATAAACCCATCTTCATCCGGGGCGCACCCGGCGAGACGGTCATCATCACCCGCCCCGATGCCGAGAAGAACGTCATCGACATCGATGAGTCGCAATACCTCGTGCTGGAGTCTTTGCAGATTCGCGGCGGCAGCAACGGCATCAAGTTTTACTCCGCCGAGCATGTCATGCTCTCGGGGTTGAACGTCACCGATACCGATGGCGCTGCGATCACCGCTAACGCCGAGAACACGTCGTATCTCACCATTGTCGACTGCGACATCTCCCGCACCGGCGGGCACGGAGAGGCGATCTATCTGGGTTCCCATGACGGATCGAAAATCACGCACCACACCGCAATCGTCGGCAACTCCATCCACGATCTGGTCGGCGACCATGTGACCCAGGGGGACGGTATCGAGATCAAACAGGGTTCGTACAGTGTCTGGATCAAATACAACGTCATCCGCAACACCAACTATCCCGGCATCGTGGTCTACGGCACGGGCCGGGCTTCGAGTGAGCGAAACGTCATCGAAGCCAACGTCATCATCGACTCACACGACTACGCACTCCAGGCATCCGCCGATGTGGTCATTCGCAATAATCTGGTTGTCAACACGTTGGGGAAAGGCCGCGCGTTTCTCAGCAAACCGGAAGAGGCAGCGACGCCCGCGCGGCTGCTCGTCGTCAACAACACGTTCCTCGCAAAAGGACGAGCCGTGACCTGCCGCGGCTGGGACCGCGCACCGGCTGAGGGAATCGTGTTCGCGAACAACGCCGTCTACTCGGCCAGTGGATCATTCGTGTCCGGGTCGCTGGGGAAAGCCACGACCGCCGGAAACATCAATCTCGACGACCTGAGCAATTTCGCCGACGTCGATTTTGGCCGCCGCCGTTTTCTCGCCGTGCCGAAAACGAGTTCGCAGCTGCATGGAGTGGCGAACATCCCCTTCGCTCCCCGTGGGGACCTGAACGGCTCACCGCGCCGAAAAGAACAGCCCGACGTCGGAGCCCTGCTCGCCGCGCCATGAGCGCGCTTCCGGAATCAGAGCCGCACCCGTCAGGAAGCGGCCCATCACACGCATTCGCCGCTGCCTAACGAATCAGAGCCCGAAGTATCAGCGCCGGGACCCCGGCCTTCAATGTGCGGGACCGTTGGACGGGTGGCCCAGCCGTGCCGGCTGGGCCACCCTGCATCACGTGCGCCCAACTGCGGGCCGCCGACGCTTCCATGCACCTCCTTGCCACCAAACAGCGCCCGACGGGGCCTTCCTCGCAACGAAAGTCTCGCCGGACAAGGCGTTCGGTGATAAACTGGTGAGATCACGTTTCGCAACGTGGCGACGGTGTTCAGGTTCCCTTGAGGATGCGGCCATGGCCTCGGTGACAGATCAGTCTCACAACGCGGAACATCAGGCGCTCTCCGCAGGAGCGTTGGGAAGTGCCGGTGGCCGCGACCTCATTCGCGTCGGATCGCGACGTTGGTTCTTGCAGACAGGACTGGCCGGTCTGGGAGGACTCACGCTGCCCCAACTGCTGCACGCTCGCGAACAGTCCGACGCCGCTGCCGGCAGGGACCGCAAGGCGGTCATTCTGTTCTGGTTGTCCGGCGGACCAAGCCAACTCGACATGTGGGACCCCAAACCGGAAGCGCCGGCTGAGGTGCGCGGTCCGTTCTCGTCGATCAGCACGGCGCTTCCCGGCGTCCGGTTCTCCGAACATCTGCCGCTGCAGGCGTCGATTGCCGACAAGCTGTCGATCCTCCGCGCGGTTGATTGCTCCGCCAGCAATCACACGCCTATCACGATGCAGGCGGGCAACCCGCTCGCCCGCCGCACCAACGACGGACGCGACGGCGCCGGCTATCCGTCGATGGGCTCGATCACCGCCAAATTCCGTGGGGCAAACGACCCCGAACTGCCCGCCTTCGTCGGTCTGGCCAAATCCTGGGCGTCCGACGTTTACGGGGCCGGGCAGATGGGCTCGCAGTACGAGCCGGTCAAGGGGCTTGAGCTGTCGGGCAAGTTTAATTTGCCCAAGGGCGTCGAAGTGCCGCGGCTTGGCGACCGAAACAATCTGCGTCAGCAATTGGACCGGCTGCGGCGGGGGCTCGACCAGCATCAGACGCTCGATAAGGTCGACCGCTTCACGCAGCAGGCGTACGACATGGTGCTTTCCGGCCGCGTGCAACAGGCGTTCAACCTCGATGACGAATCCGACGCCACCCGCGACGCTTACGGACGGATTAGCGTGGGCGAAAAGGCGCTGCTGGCCCGCAGGCTCGTCGAGTCCGGCGTGACTTTCGTGCTGGTCAGCGGGGCGTGGGGCTACTTCGATCATCACGGTGACGACGTCCGCTGGGGCGGGATCGAAAAGGGACTCAAACCACTCCTGCCCCGCGTCGACCGGGCGCTGTACGCCCTGGTGAACGACCTCGAACAGCGCGGACTCCTGGACGACACATTCGTGATCATGATGGGTGAGTTCGGCCGCGCGCCGGTCATCAACGTGAAAGCGGGCCGGGACCATTGGACCAATGTGATGTCGATGGTCGTCGCTGGCGGCGGCATGCCGACCGGTCAGGTCATCGGCAGCAGCGACTCCCGAGGCCGTTCGATCAAGAGCGGCCTCGTCCGCCCCCAGGACCTCGCCGCCACCACCTTCCGCCACCTCGGCATCGACCTTGGCACCCACTGGACCAACCCCCGCGGCCGCCCCACTGCCATCGTCCCCGAAGGCGGCCGCCCCATCCCCGAACTGGTGTGACCACAAACCAACAGAGTCCCGAGCGTCAGCGACAGGTCCTCAGCAAACGGCTGACCCGGCGAAACTATGAAGGAAGCCTCCGTTGATTGGAGTGTGAAAGGTTGTTTCAAGCCCCGTTTCACCGATCTCGGGAGGCAATCATTTTCTACGCCGGATTGGACATTCCCACAACGCACATCACCCGGTGCGTGCTCGATGACAACGGAAAGGTTCACCAGCGACGGACCGTGCCCAGCGGCGAACAGTTGACCGCCCGGCTGCGGCGGCTGCCGCGGTTTCGGCCCGGTCGTTTTTCTGCTTGGGCCGGAAGATGCTGAACGGACGCCTGGAAAACCCCGCATTCGTCTCACCTTCGCCCTTGACAGAGGCTTCCGCATGGACGCTCACGCTCCGAGGGTGCGATTTCTTCTACCGCGCGGCCAAACACCCGGTGTCTCGAATCCGCAAGGATGCGAATCGCCGCATTCTGGCGGCTCATGTCCTCAACGTTTCCCAATCACATGAGACACCGGGTGTCTTCCCCGAAAAACTGTAACTGTTTCGCCGAATGAAAGAGTCCGCCCTCAACCTCGTTCCCAAACTTCGTTTGGGAACGCACTTCCGCGAAACTCTGTTTCGCGAGCGGCAAAGCAGAGCTTTGCCGGACGTGTGTTCCCCAGCCGGAGCTTGGGAACAAGTGCTGTCCTTCGTACTTCAGACGGCTAAAGTGTTACGGAAAACTTACAACCTCTCCGGGCCCTGAGTCGGGGTGAGCGTTGCCTGTGGGTGGGCGAGTTGGCGGCGCGGGTTAGCGCCGCGTGCCGCTGAGGTTGTCGCTGAGTTCGCGGCCGACGCCGCGGATGCGCCAGGCGAGTCGGCCGAGCATTGAGGCAAGGCCACGCTGTTCGGCGGTTTGGCCGGCCAGCAGCCGCGCGACGTCGTTGAGGACCGTCGGGCTGTCGGCGAGATAGGAATGGTTGAGCGCGAACAGGTCGGTCGCCACGTCGGTCGCGTCGATGACGTCGATGTTCTTGAATTCGGGGAAGAGCGTGAGTTCGTCTCCCGATTCTCCCAGCCGCTTCCGCGCCCGTGGATTGAACAGGCTTGATAGCTTGAGGGCGACGTCGCGGGAGGAGGAGTAGATGGTGATTCGCTGGGCGGTTTGTGTGATGTACGGGGCGATCGCCGTTTTGAAGTAATCGGCGTCGATGTCGGGAGCGGAGAGGATGACCTCATTGAAACGGGGAATCTGCTGCGTCTGGCATTCGTGGACGAGCCGGCTGAGGGCGGCGGAGACGATACGGTTCCCCATGCTGTGGGCGATCAGGTGCACACGCCGCGCTCCGGAGTCGCGGGCGACCTGAGTCACGAACTCAATCAGATGTTCTTCGCTCCAGCCGGCCATCTGGCCATCCTCGCGGTACGCCTCCAGCGACGTCTTGCCCTGCGAGGGCCAACTGTACATGACCGGGGCCCCTTTGAACTTCAGGTCGTGGGCGATTTGTGCTGTCCGTCGCGCGGCGTCCTCAAACGTGTTGTTGAAGCCGTGCACAAACACGAACACCTCCCCGCCGACCAGCGCCGGCCCGTGAGGCGTGCTCGCCACCTCCATCGAGTTCCAGACACTCCGCCGGATCGCGCACATCAGCTCCGTCTGACCCTGCTGCCGGACGTCGAGGAGCACGACATGCTTTTTCGGATCTTCGCGAAACTCCCATCGCCAGATGCTGGGCGATTCCAGCCGCCCCTTCTTGTGCGACTTGGGAATGCTCACGTCACAGTGGCCGTACGTGACCGGCCCCTGTCCGGTTCCGTACATATTTTTAATATGGGAGGAACCGGTCTGCGCGCGGTCCGTCCCGTAAAAGACACGTACGATGTCGAAGCGCTGCGGCACGGCTGGCGGGGCGAGTGACCGCGATTCGATGGATTGCGGTGCCAGCGCGGTGCGGGGGAGTGTAGTGTCGGGGCGCAGTGACTCGGGAGCCAGCAGAGGCGGAGGCTGCGACCGGTCCGCCGGTGCGGGCGACGACACTTGCGGCTCTTGTGGCCAATCGTCTTCGGCATCGGCGACAGAGCGTGAATCGTCCGGGAGGTATTCGGCGACCGCGTCCCCGACGCCTGTCGAATCGGTCGCGAGACGGGGAGTCTCCTCCTGCTCACGCTGCGATGAGGGTGCCGGCTTGCTGTCGCTGCCGCCGCATCCGCACGCCAGGACGATCAGCAGAAGGAGTGACGGTCGCAAGACTCGCATTCAGATGCTCCGTTTCGGACGTTTCGTTGCCCCGTGGGGTTCGGAAAAACCGACCGTGTAGGGACGGACAAGCGCGAACTATACGAGCGAGCCGCCGGTTGTATCAATCAGTCTCTCGGCAAGCGGGATCGGGGGCGAACGTCGCAAGGGGTGTCACGGATATGGGATACGTCTCCCGGCTGACGTTCGTTCCACGGACGATCCCGCCATTGTCCGGCAGGAGTTGCCGAAACGAGTTGAGACCGAAGCGCGCGCTTCCTAGCGGGCGCGGCTAAACGGGATTGGCGGGGATCGATGACCGGGCAGCGCGGGGCGGTTTGTTGATGGGCGGGGCGCTCGGTTGCCTTCGGTCGGTGGGGTGCGGCAGAATGGCTGAGCGATTCTTGATTCGTTCATCATGGTTCCCCTGTGAGGCCCTTTCATGGAAAACCTTCGGCCGATGCGGCATCTTCGATTTCTGGCAGTTACCTCGGTTGTCCTGGGGGGGTTGGCAATGAGCCTGTCCTCGACGGCCGCCTTCTTTGATGAATGGAAGAGCGGGGTCGACTGGTCCGAGCCGCCGATCGTGACCCCCGGCGACAGGGGGGCGGGCGACAGGGGGGCGTCGCCGTCTGATGCCATCGTGTTATTTGACGGCGGTGATCTGTCCGCATGGAATGGCGTCGAGAACTGGACGTTCGAGGAGGATTACGCGATCGTCGGCAGCACCGTCGCCACCAAGCGGGGCTTTGGGGATTGCCAGTTGCATTTGGAGTTCGCGACGCCCGCAGAGGTCAGCGGCGAAGGGCAGGGGCGCGGCAACAGCGGCGTGTATCTGATGAGCCGCTACGAGTTGCAGATTCTCGATTCCTACGAAAACACGACCTACTATGACGGGCAGTGCGGCTCGATTTACAAGCAGCGGCCGCCGCTCGTCAATGCGTGCCGTCCGCCGGGTGAATGGCAAATCTACGACATCATCTTCACCGCGCCCCGGTTTGAAGCCGCGGGTGAGTTGAAGTCCCCCGGCTTCGTCACCGTGCTGCAGAATGGCGTGCTCGTACAGAACCATTACGAGTTGCAGGGCGGCACGTTCTACGAGACGCCGCCCGCTTACGAGGCCCATTCGCTGCGGGAGCCGCTCATGTTGCAGTTTCATCACAACCCGACACGCTTTCGCAACATCTGGATTCGCGATCTCCTGCCGCCGGAAAGCGACCGCAATGCGGCGTCTCCCGCTGCTCAAGCCGGAGAAACCTCGTGACGGATGCGAACGATGCGACGAATCCCGCCGACACGAGCGATGTGCTGCTCGTCTCGGCGGACCTGTTTCTGGGCAGCCGCGTCCGGGGGGCTGCTGAAGCTGCGGGGCGTTCCATCGACGTCGCCGCCTCCGGCGACGCGGCGATCAGTCGGTTGATCGCCGGACACTACCGTCTCGTCCTCATCGATCTGGAGACGCCCGGGCTCGACATCGGGGCGCTGCGACAATCCTGTGGCGAGAGGCCCGTTGTCGCCTATGGACCCCACGTGCGAGTTCCGCTCCTCACGTCGGCCCGCCAAGCCGGCTGCAACGAAGTGCTGACCCGCGGGCAGTTCGATGCCTCGATGCATGAAGTGTTGGCGCGGGACGTCGATGGTGAGTGAGAAGTGGTGAGCAGTGAGTGTGGGTTGGGGCGAGCGGTGCGGCTCGCTGTTGTCGGACTTGTGACTTGTGGGTTGTGGGGCGTCGCGCGGGTCACTCGACCGGCTCGAAGACCAGGGGAGCCTCTCGTTTGAGGTCGGCGACGCGGAGGGAGACGCGGCCGTCGAGCAGGTCGGTGAGGACGTTGCCGCACACTTCGGCCCGCCAACCCTGCATCAGCACGGGCGGCTCTCCCCGACGTCCGTCAAACGCGTGCCAGCGGACCAGTTCATGCAGATCGGACATCGATCCCACAATCGACTGCGAGATCCCCAACTCGGCACAGCGATCCGCCAGAGCGATGGCCAGAAGTTTCCCCAGCACGTCCTCTTGGGGAAGGGCACGGTGGGCGGAGGACCTGCGCGGACACTCGTCATCCGCCAACTGCATGGCCCGCTGCACACAGCCGAACAACTCGGGGGCGTCCCGCTTGGTGTCCCGCCGTTGCATGCCCCGCGTGGCGGTGACATCCGCTAGTTTTCGCGGCTTGCGACGCGCAAGGTCGACGATCAGGTCGTCCCGCAACACGGTTCGCGGCGGTCGGTCCCGCAGTTGTGCCTGCTGATCGCGCCACACGAACAGTTCACGCGCGATGGCCATCTCCCTGCGGGACAACCGAGGGACGCCGGACACTTTCCGCCAGCGATCGCCGTCATCCTCATCGGCGTAGACCGCCGTCCGTCGCTCGAGTTCATCCTGCACCCAGTCCAACCGGCCTTTCTGTTGCAGCGACTCTTGCTGCCGCTGCCAGATCAACAACACATGTTCGACGTCTTCCAGGGCGTAGTCGATCTGTCCGGGTGAGAGCGGCCTTTTGGCCCAGTCGGTGCGTGTTTCGTGCGTGTCGATCCGCTCGTCGAGGACCCGCTGGACCAGGGCTTTGTACGAGAGCGGAAAGCCGCGGCTGAGCAGTCCTTCGGCGACCTGCACATCGACAAGTTTCCTCGGGGCGGCCCCTCCGAAATGCAGACAAAACCGCACCTCTTCCCGTGCGCCGTGGGCGACAACCGTCGTCGCTTCGTCCATGAAAATCTGCCACCAGCGGTCGAGGCGATCGATCTTGAATGGATCGACCACGGCTGCGCGCGTGGGGGTCGCGAACTGCAACAGGCAGAGCCGCGGCCGGTAATGCGACTCCGAGACGAACTCGGTATCGAACGCCACGATCCCGGCGCTCGCAATGTCGTCGCACAGTTCGTCGAACGCCTGTTGTGTGATGATCAGCCGGTCCGGCATGCGTCAACCTTCCAACTGCCAGCGGGCCTGACGCAACACCGCACGGGGACTGGAGGACATGTTTTCGTACCACACGGTCAACAGCTCGCCACTTTCCAATTCGACCGTCGACGGATAACCCAGGTCCCCGGAGGCACCGTCGCCGGACAAGACGATCGCTTCCGACCAACTGCGGCCGCCATCGTCGCTCACGCGGGCTTGATTGCCCAGCGGAGCGCGGCGATGTCCGTAGGTCATCAACAAACGTCCGTCGCGCAGACGCAGCAAATGCGACGGCAGACCCCAGACGCCGATCGAGTACGGCACCGCCCATGTCTGGCCGCCGTCGTCGGAGTGGGTCTGCAGCGTTTCTCGTTCGTTGTGGGAATTGTGGTTGCGAATCTGGACGAGGATTCGTCCGTCGCCCGTGTCGACCGCGTGCAGCTCGTGGTAATTGGCCGGGTTGTCCCCCTCACGTGCCGGGATTTCGATGATTGAGTCCCAACCGACGCCGTCATCCGAGGAAAGCGACACGCCCACTTTGGCGTTCTCGTGCCAAAGTTGCTTGCCTGCGTACAACAAGCGGCCATCCGTCAGTTGAATGGGACCGTGCGGGCTGTTCAGCGGGACTCTGTACCGGGCCGACCACGAAATCCCGCCGTCGGTCGAGCGCAGCATCCAGTTGCCGAGTTCGGCTTTTCGCGCGGCTGCGGCAAGCCTGCGGCGGACGGCACGCCATTCGGCCAATCGCTCGTCCGGCCAACCCTTGGCGTTCCCTGCTTTGATCTGCTGCTCCGCGCGATCGAGGACCGATTCCCAGGCTGATGACGTAAAGGTGGTGACAAGGATCGAACCGGCTGCTGTCTCCAGCACGCCCGCATCCCGGTCGTCGATCGCCGTATCGAGGAGCGTGCGGGGCCAGGTCCAGGTTTGGCCATCGTCATCCGATTTCATCCAGTCGACCCGGCCAAACGGGCAAACGTGCGTTTCGCGTCCCCCGGACCACACCAGCAGAAGCTGACCGTTCTTTCGCCGGCAGACCGTCGGCCAGCCGTGATACACGTCCGGCTGGGCGCTAATGACGTCCGTCGCGATGATCTTCGCCGCCGGAGCCGCCGCGCGGGCCGGTCGCCCCATCCAGTACCCGGCGGTTGTGACAGCGGTCGCCCGCAGGAACGCGCGGCGACCGAAGGAGGAGTGAGGCAGCGAGGGAGATGTTGGCATGAGAGATCGGCTGGATTGACAAGGCAGCTAAAGCACGCCGCGATTGTGGCGACTTGGGTCCGCCCGCGTCAATCAGTGCATACGATCGTTCGTGGGACGGTAGTGTCCTAATTCGAGATCGGCGAACATCACCGCTGCCAGTCGTTTAGCATTGTCAGCGCAGTACCACAAATTGAAAATGCTTCCGATCGAAGGAGCCGCGAGCATCAACAATCGCCTAATCGCTGATCTGAAAGGGCTATCTTGTCTTTCGTTTGGGCGAAGACTTTTTCTTCACTGGTTTCTTCGGCCTTTTTTTCTTGGTGGCCTTACCAGACAGCTTCTTTGCAGCCTTCTCTTGGCGTGGGTCCGTGAGGGAATGTCTCCTGACAGGTTGTGCAATGCTCATGAATCCGCAACGAGCGGGCCTGTAAACAGGAAGGGTCAACGGAGGCACACCAAGTCGCGACATCATGCCTTGCACGAATTCTCGCCAGTACGGCCAGCCGTTGTAGACACCGTTGAAGCCTGCGAAAGCATCGACATGCTCGTCGGTGATCTCCTCGAACGAGACGAGGCTGTAGACGAGGAGATAGTCGGCTGTAATCGTCAATGGTCGCCCTCGCTTCACGTGCGCAACGACTGCGAAACGAGGTTTTACAAAGACGACCGACCGCTCCTTGTCGACAACGTACTCGGTGCTGTTCGATAACTCTACTTCACCACTAAGCTCCGAGAATGGGTCATACTCGACCGATGATTCAACCAGATTGACTCTCTCGATCTGGACGAGATTGGCCACCTTTGCCGCCAACAGCAACTTCTCTTCCTCAGAAGTGTCCGTCGCTACATTCTTTGCCATGACCTATCCTGCGAGTTGGGAGATTTGCAAAGCGCTTCGATGAGGTGTGTTTGCATGCTGCCAGAACCCAGCGCCCTCAAGATTCAGGAACGCCTGCTCATGGGAGGGGCCGGACTGAACCGTCGACACCCTCCATTGGACCGGAGACCCACTTGCCACGTTGTCGACACCGGTGCGGAGTTCCTTGCCCATCGCAAAGAGAACATCGGACACCGTGCGTAGTGTCATGTTGCTTTCGCCATCGAGAAGTTGGGAAACGAATCCCTTGGTCTTCCCCAGTCGGCTCGCCAGTTCCGACTTTGTGACACCCATCTGTTGCATAAGCGCGCAGATCATCTCCGTAACTTCAACGATGGTTTTTTCCTGCGTGAAGAGACGAATCTCATCGTCAGTGGTGTTCTGACCCTCAATCCACGTGCTGCCCATAGGTTTCTCCCTTTGTGTTCTCATTCATTTTAGGCCTAGGTGTTGCGCCATGATGCTTTCCGCGCGACGCAAATCTGACGCACCCCACTTGTCTCTCTTTTTGAAGAACCCGTGCGTTAGATACCAGAATCTCTCCACGCGAAAACAGGGCACCCGGATCTGTCCTCGCTTGAACGAGTAGATTTCATTCGATTCATGACGAAATTGCTCCTTGTTGTGAATCGTCCCGATATCAGCCATTCGCTGAAAAAGCACCCCGATGCTCCTCGCCCGCTTGGCAGGCAGGCCCATGAGAAACTCCATCGCGGGCATTGACCCATCAATCAATCGTGCGCACGCGATTGTTCGGGCAGCTCCCTCCGCAACAATGGAATCGTCATTTGCCGCCATGGTGTTTAGTTATATCTAAACTTTAGCTTGAACTCAAGCGACAAGGTTGAGATAATCTGCAAAAAGAAAAGACCCGCACCACAGATTGCAG
Source organism: Planctomycetaceae bacterium (assembly GCA_029259845.1). Classification (GTDB taxonomy): domain Bacteria; phylum Planctomycetota; class Planctomycetia; order Planctomycetales; family Planctomycetaceae; genus JAHBXU01. The sequence continues at coordinate 33,244 of JAJDEI010000128.1, forward strand.
CTGCGATGCGGGTCCGGTGAGCGAAGATCACAGGCCCCGTAGCCAAATTGGCAAGGCAAATGGTTTGCACCCATCGATTCCCGGTTCGAGTCCGGGCGGGGTCTTTCTCTGCGCTCAGGGCCTGCCGTCGGTACGGCGTAGGGCCTCATACGCCCATGTTCCGGGTTCAACTCCCGGCACGCCCTTTAGAATCATACCTCCGAATTCGGGGCGATTCCAGCCCAAGCCTCGTGCCCGCTTCCCTTCACGCATTACTGCGACGGGTGGCGGGGGCGCGGTAGGGCAAGGAACGGCGAAGACCCCTCCGGTCCTGGGGCCGAGAACGATTTACCAAACGGCGGCACTGCCCCCGTCACCGGCGCGGCAACACCATTGGACGCTCTTGATGCACCCCCGCCACCCATGGCTTGGCGGGAGCTTCGCCCTCCCAAAACGCGTGCTCCAACAGTTGCGAATCAGCCCTACGGCAACAGCGGCCGGCTGTTGGGGCGCAGGACGTGCTTGGCGGCGACGGTGAGTTTCGTCCGCGTGGGCAACTCGACACGTCGGGAGAAGACGTCGTAGTTGCGGCGCTCAATCAGCCGCAGCAGCCGTCCATAGATGGCGAACATGGCCGCGAGGATCGGACGTCCGGGCGGGTCCAGCAGCGGATGGAGTTGGCTGCCGCGCTCGTAGTAGCTCCGCGCCCGCTCGACTTGAAACCGCATTAACTCCCGAAAACGGCCGTCCCGCACGCCGTTGCGAATGTCATCCGCGGCGTAGCCGAACCGCAGCAGATCTTCGCGTGGCAAATAGACACGGCCCGCCTGTGCATCCTCCTGCAGGTCGCGAAGGATGTTCGTCAATTGAAACGCCAATCCACAGTCGATGGCACGCTCCTTGGCGATGGGATCGTGAAATCCCCACACGTGAATGCAGCACAGACCGACCGCTCCGGCGACGTGATAGCAGTAGTCCGACAGATCCGCGAACGTTTCACATCCTTGCGGTTGCAAGTCACCTTCGACGCCCGCAATAACGTCTCGCAAATAGTCGGGCGGAATCTGATGCCGCTGTTGCACGTCCGCAATCGCTGCCCCCACGGGATGCGTCGAACGCTCGCCGGCAAGGATGGATTCCAGCTCTCCTCGCCAGGAGCACAATGCGGCTTTTCGTTGGGCACGCGACCGCGACTCGTCGTCACCGAGGTCGTCGGTCACACGCATGAACGCATACAGTGCACACATGTCGCGGAACAACGGTCGCGGCAGCGTGAGGAAGCTGAAGTAGAAGTTGTGCCCGGTCCGTCGCGCCAGCCGCTGACAGTAGCGGAACGAATCAGCGACGGTGGAGTCCATGAGCAGGTTTTCGAGTCCGCGGCTCGCGACCAACTGGAGCGAGCCGACGCCAGAGGTTGCGAGTGACTGTCGTGACGAACAAACGAGCGAACTGCCGTTTCCTGACGACCGGTCGCGTCTCCCAGACGCGGTAGCCGATCCTCTCGATTTCGGCCAGGATCTGCAAGCCGCCACGAATGAACAGCTCGATGTCGACCTGCATGCGACCGGTCACCGCGTCGGCGAGCGGCAGCCCCGATTGAAGCAAGGCCCGCGCCCGGTCGGCCTCGAATCGCATCAGTTCCAAAAACGGCTCATTCGTCTCGCGGCACTGGAGCATCGCTGCGGTGTATCCGAATCGTTCCCGGTCTTCCCGGGGGAGGTAGATGCGGCCCATGTTGAAGTCGCGGGCCACGTCCTGCCAGAAATTGGCCAACTGCAACCCCGTGCAAACGGCGTCCGACCACGCCATCGTCTCGTCACGGGATTGCCGGCACAGATGAAGGACGATTCTCCCGACCGGATTTGCGCTGCGGCGGCAGTAGTCCTCAAGTTGGCCAAACGTCTCGTACTCCGTGACCGTCTGGTCTTGTTCGAATGCCGAGATCAAATCGGTGAACGGCTGCTGCGGGATGTCGAACCGGGTGATTGTCTGCCGCAGGGCAACGAAGACCGGGTGCCGCGTTTCGTTCTGGTAACAGCGGTCCAGTTGCTCCCGCCACCATGCCAACAGAGCGAGCGACTGCTGCGGGTCGCCGACCTCATCACCCAGATCGTCCGCCCAGCGGCAGAAGGCATAGACGTTGCAGAAGTGTTGCCTCATTTCGCGCGGTAACAACCAGGAAGCGACGGGAAAGTTTTCGTAATGACGATGTGCCAGTCGCCGGCAATACGCCTCGGCTTGTTCAACGGAGACCGGCTCCCGGACCGATGCCCCCGGTCCCCAAACGTCGAGTTCGCCGATGACGGACGTCATGAGGAGCACTGGTCGCTTGAAGGAAACGGGGACTCGTTGAACGCGATGCCCTACTCTAGGCGGCGGCCGCAGGCCCGACAACTGCCGTCCTGAAATCCGAGCCCCGAGCGTTAGCGACAGGACGTGAGGAGTCTGCGCCCCCCAAGTGGCCCAGCCGAACCGGCGGGGTCGCGAAGCGACAAGATGCCTCCCACTCAGCGTTCGGACGTTCCAGACACATCGCGAGCAGAGTGTGAGTCATCTTGTGCCTGCGGCACCCAGCCGTGCCGGCTGGGCCACCCGCCGTGAGGGGCCACCTGCGTTCGACATCAATGCGGTCCCACGAGTACGATGCGCCGAAGTACGATGACGGCTTCTGAATATCCTGTGACGAGTGGCGGACCTTGTGCAATGAAACATCTTCTCACGCTGACGATGCTTGGAGGGTGTCTCGTCCCGATTCACGCGACGGACGTTTGCGGAGCGGAACATCGGGTCCATCCGGGAGATGACCCGCAGGCGGTGCTTGACCGCGCGGCTGCGGGTGACCGGGTGGTGCTTCTGCCCGGCCTGCACGAGCGGCCACTCGGCCGGCATCAGTCGATCCTCTTCGTCGACAAACCGATTGACATTGAACTGGCCGAAGGGGCCACGCTCAAACTTGCCGACGGCCAGACCGTGCTGCTTGCCGATCCGGAAATCACCACCGATCACAGCAAGAAAACCATCGACGATCTGGAGATGGGCGGCACGTACGACCGTGCGCGCGGGCCGATCTTGCTCACGATTACGATCGATGGCGAGGGAGCCGGACAGAGCCCCGATACCTTCAAGTGGGCGTACGGCGTGTTCGGCAAGCCGGTGCAGTCCAATGTCGCCATCACCGGCGACTGGCAACCGCTCGCCAACGGCATCCAGGTGAGGCTCTCCCACACGACTGGTCACAACAAGAAAGCCTTTTGGTTCGTGTCCTATGATGGCCGCGCGTCGTATGGAATTCGAGTGGGACACGGCACGCAGAAGGAGTCCATCGAGAATGTGCGGATCAGCGGCCGGGGCACGATTGATCTGAACAGCAAGAACAACGTCCAGCCCAGCCCGATGGTGAAGGACATTTCCGCCTGCGTGCTCGTGCACGGCCGGGTCCGCAATGTCCACATCGAGGGGATCACTATGACCAACACCATGCGGTCGGTCATGCTCTACGGCGAGCACACCGGGAGATTCCTGCCGGGCGGCGGCGTGGGCGAAGGGGAGTCGTTCGATGTCGAAAACGTCTCCATTCTCTCCACACGGACAATCAACCCCGGCGGCGCGGCCTATTTGCTCGGGCATCCCTCGCACCGCGGCCGGCTCAGCAATGTGCGGTGCAACTTCAACACGATGGTTTCCCGGACCACCTCGCTCGAACCCAACTTCAACCTCGACCGCTACGAGGTAATCGGCAACCTGATCCAGAGCGGCGGACTGGCGGTCCACTGCTGGCGGCGATCGACGAACGGAACCGTCGACGACAATGTTCGTTTTGGTGACCCCGAAGGGCGGAGCGTGGTCCGCAACAATGCGCCGAGCGGCTGGAAGGCGTCCGAGAATCTGACGTTCTCCGGCAACATCAACCTGCGCAAAGGTCCGTTCCCCGATGCGTTCGCCAAAACGGCTGATCCGGCGGACGGACACTTTGGGCTTGATGCAGTCACTGAGGACGACGCTTTCCACACACTTCAAGTCGCCGCAGGCGAGTTGCCTGTTGTGCCCGATGGCTCGCCATCCACGTACCGGCTCGTGGTTCTGGCCCGCAGTGAAGAGGGTGATGCGTACGCTGCGTTTGCGGCACGCGGGGAGGCGCAGCGTGGTGCCCAGGGGGTGACGATCACTGACGAGTGGATCATACCGGCGAGCCGTTCCAACGACGAAATCGAACTCCGCGTCCGTCCGAGTGCCGATGGAAATCGGATCGAGGCCGCCGTTCGTGGCCGGCCAGGAAAGAAGCTGACGTGGGTGGGACGTCTGGAACTTCGACCGTGGGCCGGTTCGATGCCCTGACGTCACACGGATAGACACAACCAATGCCTGCTACATAGGTTGTGGCGTTTCGTGGCGCCCGCGATGCGACAGCGGGTCGCACCCCGCTCTTGACCTCGCGCCCTACAATGAACTATCTCACCGTGCACAGGGACTTCCCCCCTCGGTCCGGTCTGATGGGCCGCTGGGGATGACACTCGTCCCGCGAGAGGAAACTTCAATGATAGACATGACTTCCGGCTTGCCGGTCCAGCCGCAGGCCGCCCAGGATTACCAACGAACGCGGCAGCTCGGCATCGGTGATCTGCTGCTTGAGAACCGGATCATTTTTCTGGATGGTCCGATTTACGACAGCAACGCCAATCTGATCGTGATGAAACTGCTGTATCTCCAGTCGGAGAACCGGCATCAGGATATCCATTTCTACATCAACTCGCCCGGCGGGTCGGTGACCGCCACGTTGGCTGTCTATGACACGATGGCCTACCTCGAACCGGCCATCGCCACCTACTGCGTGGGCTTGGCCGCCAGTGGTGCAGCCGTGTTGATGGCGGGCGGTGAGAAAAACAAACGATTCATCCTCCCCCATGCCAAGATGATGATCCACCAGCCGTACGGACAGGTCGGCGGACAGGTGAGCGACATTGAGATTCAGGCGAAAGAGATTCTCGAGACTCGCGAGACGCTCAACAAGATTCTCGCCGACCACACCGGGCAGCCGATCGACGTCATTGCCAAAGACACCGAACGGGACCGCTATCTCAACGCCATGCAGGCCAAGGAGTACGGCCTCGTCGACCAGGTGGTCGAAAAGAAATCGAAGAAGTCGGAATCGTCGAAAGAGAAATCGTCGAACGACAAGTAATCGCCCCAAGCCCACGGGTTGCAACCCGTGGGCTTTCACGGATCAACACGAGACTCCCCCATGTCATCACTCATTCCGTACGTCATCGAGAAGAGCGGCCGCGAAGAGCGGGCGATGGACATCTTCTCGCGGCTGCTCAAGGACCGCATCATTTTTCTGGGCAGCCAGGTGAACGACCAGGTGGCCAACAACATCGTCGCCCAGATGCTGTTTCTGCAGTTCGACGATCCCAACTCCGACATTCACATGTACATCAATTCGCCCGGCGGGTCGGTGACGGCCGGCATGGCGATCTACGACACGATGCAGTACATCAGTTGCGACGTCGCGACGTACTGTCTCGGCCAGTGTGCCAGCATGGGAGCGCTGCTCCTGACCGCCGGGGCAGCGGGCAAGCGGAATGCACTGCCCAACAGCCGCATCATGATTCATCAGCCTCTCGCCGGCATGGAGGGGACCGCGACCGACCTTGAGATTCACGCCAAAGAGGTCATCAAGATGAAACGCCGGCTCAACGAAATCCTGCTCAAACATACCGGTCAGACGCTCGAACAAATCGAACAAGACACCGACCGCGACAACTTCATGTCGTCTGAAGAAGCCCGCGACTACGGGCTGATCGACAACATTCTCGAAAAGCTGCCTGCCACTCCGTCCTGATCCCGACGGGTTGTCGCGCGGCGGATGTGCGTGGCAGCATGGTCCACGGACGGAACTCGGACAGGAAACTCCGACAGGGAGATTCACGGCGGAATCCATGAGAATGCCTTCCCGGACATGGACGTCCCGGCCCGGCCGGTTTCTGTGCGCTGTTACGCTGGCCCTGTTGGCAGGCTGCGCGGGGACCAGCAAGCGGGACGTTCTCGAATCGCGGTTGCGGCATCAGGAGGACATGCTCTCCCGGTATCAGTCTCAGCTCGACCGCGCGAAAACCGAACTCGGTATCGCCCGCCGGGAATCCGCCAGTCTTCGCACGCAATTGGCCGAGAGCGGAAGCGCAGGGACGTCCCCGGATGAGGTTGATGCCAGTTTCCGTGTGGCGGGTGTCGCCTTCAGCACGCTGATGACGGGTGGGACGGAAACCGACGATCAGCCGGGAGACGACGGACTGACAGTCGTGCTGGTTCCCCAGGATGCAGACGGCGAACTGGTCAAGGTCCCCGGCACGGTCGAGATCGAAGCCTTCGACCTGTCCCATCCGGAGGGTGCCCAACGCATTGGCCATTGGCAGTTCGACGCCGACAACAGCCATCAATACTGGCACAACGGTGTGATCCAGTCGGGGTACCAGTTTGAGCTCCCGTGGCAGGATCGGCCCCGGTCGGAGAAAGTGCTGCTGCACGGGCGGATTGTCGCCGCCGACGGCCGGCAGTTCGACACGACGCATACGATTCGAATCGATCCCCCCGAGGCCGCGCTGGCGGAGCGGGGTTCTTCCCGGGAGCATGGTGGTCGCATCGAACAGGCCGCAGCCGTCGCGGACGACAACTCCGGTTGGCCGACAGGCGCCAAGTCGCGGGCCGCACAGCCGAGCGCAACAGAGCCAACGAGCGTCAATCGGGATCCTGGCGACTCCGACTCCGCCAAGTCGAATGTCCCGCCACAGGTGGGATGGTCGGAAGCGAAGCCTCCCCTGTTCGGACATGCGTCCGAAGACCGTCGTCGCACGAAACCGGGTGCCAAGTCTCTCAAGGGGAACGAATTTGCCGACCAGTTCCGCGTGAGCGAACCGCCAAGAATGGAATGGTCCGCTCCGCCGACTGATGGGCGCACGGCGCCGCCGCTTCCGACCGAGACCCGCTCTTCGGCGAGGGAACAGCATTCCCACCCGTCGGATACCTCGCGTCGCGATGCTTTTGACGCCGAAGTGCCTCCGCCGATTCTCGACTTGGCGGAGGACGCCGACTCGTCGGCTGACGATAACTGGTATCGCAAAGCCGACCGACCGATCCGCCGTTCGGTCCGCACGTCCGATTCCTGGACTGACGAGACGATCCCGCGGCTGCGGTGAGCGGTTCGCGGATTGCCCCCCGGCTGACAGCAATCATGGATTGGTGTTAGCCCGGAGCCAACGGCGACCGCCGACGCTGGTGTGTCGCCCCAACATGGGTGCACTCAGTTTTGATTGCGAGTCTGGGCAAAGTCGTGCCACTGCTCCGGTCGGACACGAGCGGTTTCCGTTTGTTCACCGGCACTGCTTGTCCGTCCGAAGCAGTGCAAAAGCCGTTTTCCGCGTCGAACTCGGACGGCCCAGCAGTGGCAGCGAAATCCGCGCGTGCCCCCCCAACATCAAACAAAAGTTTGCCCTGGTCTTCGGCTGACTTTCGTGGGCATGGGACCCTGCCGTATAGTGCGCCGCCAAGGTCGCGATCGATCGGCTGCCATTCTTCGGAATGGAAGGATGGGCCCGACGGAAAGAGAGTCCGGGCTGCGGCCAGTGCCCTGACGGTCAGCGTTCGCCGGTCGGGGGGCACGTGGGCCAGGGGGCCGTCGCGGATCGGTCCGCGAACGATCGCCCCTGTCGTCCGCGTAAGCACTACGTCCTGTGCCTCGGGACGGCGCTGGTCGCAGAACTGCGGCGCACACTGCTCCGCGGCCTGTTCGTTCGAGTCGAGATGGGAATCGTCGTCATGAGCAGCGAGGCATCCGGGGACGAGAAGCTGCGCCTTCCTGAGCTGCTGGCGATGGGCATCGGGGGCATGATCGGGGGCGGCATCTTTTCGGTGCTGGGAATGACGGTCGAAATCGCCGGCCACGCGGCCCCTTTCGCTTTTTTGATCGGGAGTTTCGTCGCGCTGGCGGCGGGGTATTCATACGTCAAACTGGCGCTCGCCTATCGCAACGACGGAGCCAGCTTTACCTACCTGGAGCGGGCGTTTCCTCATCATCCGAACGTCTCGGGGATTGTTGGCTGGACGGTCGTTGTGGGATATGTCGGGACGTTGGCTTTGTATGCGTTCACATTCGGTGCCTACGGGGCCCATTTGCTGGGGAGCGCTGAGATGGGCCCGGTCCGGATGGTCCTGTCTTCGGGCGTGCTGCTGGTTTTCATGGCGATCAATCTCAAGGGCGTCCAGGCCAGCGGCGTCTCCGAGGACATCATCGTGTTCACCAAGGTGATTCTGCTGGGCCTGTTTGCAGTGGCGGGGTCTGCATTCATCGAACGGGATCACCTGGTCCCGGTCTTTGAAAAAGGCGTCTCGTCGGTCTTCGTCGCCGGCGCGACGATTTTCGTCGCCTTCGAGGGCTTCCAATTGATCACCAACGCGGTCATCGAGACAGAGAATCCGACCCGCAACATTCCTCGCGGGATCTACGGGTCCATCGTCATCACCTCGATCATCTATTTTGGCGTCGCCTTCGTTGCAGTCGGCAACCTGCCAGTCGATCAGCTGACGGCTGCCGAAGAGTACGCGCTGGCCGTGGCTGCACGGCCCGCTTTGGGAAATGCGGGGCCGGTTCTGGTTGACATCGCCGCGCTGCTGGCGACGTCCTCAGCGATCAACGCCACGGCCTTTGGTGCCTCGCGGATGATGGCCGAAATGGCCACTAAACGGCGGATGCCGGTTGCGTTTTCCTTTCGCAGTCGGCTCAAAGTCCCCTGGCTGTCGATTCTCGCACTGACCGGATTGGCGTTAGCGTTCACGGTCCTGGGCCGGCTGGAAACGATCGCCACGTTTTCCAGCATCACGTTCCTGCTGGTGTCGCTGGCTGTGTCCGTTGCCAACTGGCGGCTGCGGGCGATCACGGGCAGCCAAGCCTGGCTCATCCTGCTTGGTGTCGGCTTGATGTTGATTACACTCGGGTTGCTGATCGTGCATCTGGCGACACAGAAACCGGCGACGTTGGCGTGGCTTGGAATGTTCTTTGCTGCGATTATTGTGGTGGAGTTGCTGTTCTGCCGACGGGAGCGTTCGTTCGAGCCCCCTCCACGCGGCTGATGATTGCGTATCGAATCGCACCGGGTGGGACCGAAGCGGGGGTCCTCCCTGGGGAAAAGGTCCTCCCTTGAGAAAAGGAGATTCACAATGCCGACTGAGACGAACGTGGATCCGCAGGAGCCCGACGTCCTGCGCATTTTCCAATCGAAAGAGGAAACGAAGGCGTATTACGACAAGATCGCCAGTGTTTACGATCTGCTGGCCGAGCGATCCGAACAGCCGATGCGTGAGAAAGGGCTGCAAAAACTGGCAGCCAAGCCGGGCGAACGGATTCTGGAGGTCGGGTTCGGGACGGGGCACTGCCTTGTCGAACTGGCGCGGGCAGTCGGCCCCGACGGCAAGGTCTTCGGAGTGGATCTCTCTGGCGAGATGGTGCGGCTTGCTGGTGAATTGGTCGAGCGCGAAGGCGTTGCTGACCGCGTGGAATTGACCAATGGCGACGGGGCCCATCTGCCTTACGAGGAGAACTCACTGGATGGCGTCTTCACGAGTTTTACCCTGGAGTTGTTCGACACGCCTGAGATTCCTAATGTGCTCTCGGAATGGAAGCGCGTGCTCAAGCCGGGCGGGCGGCTCGCCGTCGTGGCGATGTCCAAGCTGGGAAAGCAGGGATTCATCATGAAAGCCTACGAGTGGACCCATCAGCACTTCCCCAATTTGATGGACTGCCGGCCGATTTACGTGCAACGGGCCATTGAAGCGGCTGGATTCGAAGTTGCGGCGACCGACGTCGAACGGATGTGGGTCGCCGTGGAGATCGTTTTGGCCGTCAAGCCGTGACCGAAAGCGGAGCCGCCTCGCATGTTTCCGCTGCAAACCAGTGTGTACGCCCGCCAGGTTCCGATCGTGACGTGGCTGATCATCGGGGCCAATACGTTGGTGTTCTTTCTGGAAGTGGATCTGCCTAAGGAAAGTATTGAGCGGCTCAGTTACCTGTTCGGGCTGGTGCCAGCACGTTTTACGGACCCCGCGTGGGCCCAACAAGCTGGGTATCCGTTGCACTCCTACTGGCCGTTTTTGACGAGCATGTTCCTGCATGGGGGCGTGCTGCACATTGTCGGGAACATGTGGACGCTGGCCGTGTTTGGCCGCAACGTCGAAGACCAGATGGGGCATGTTCGGTTTCTGTTGTTCTACCTGCTTTGCGGGATCGCATCGGGAGTCGTGCACACGCTGGTCAACTCCCATTCGACCATACCGGCGATTGGCGCATCGGGAGCCATCGCCGGAGTGATGGGCGCGTATCTGGCCATGTACCCCACGTCGCGCGTTGTGGTGATGATCCCGATTTTCATCTTTCCTTTCTTTTTCGATTTTCTCGCCGTGTTCTACCTCGGGTATTGGTTTCTGCTCCAGCTGTTCAGCGGCGTGATGGCGCTGAGGGTGACTTCGGATACCGGTGGCATCGCCGTTTGGGCCCATGTGGGCGGTTTCCTGACGGGCGTGTTGATCTTTCGGTTATTTCTGGCCCCCCTATCGAGCCGCGGCCCCTCTCATGCGGACGAGGGCGGCGTCGAGCACGCCTGGGCGCCTTTCCAATAAGGACTCGCTATGGACACATCAAGTCTGATTTGGCTGTTCTTTATGCTGGCAATGATGCAGCCAGTGATCACGCGGCGTTTGCTCGACGCGTCTCGCAAGCGGCTGATTGCGCGGATTGAAAAGAAACGCAACTCACGCGTGATTCTGCTGGCGCATCGGCAGGAGACAATGGCTTTGCTGGGCTTTCCCCTTGTCCGATACATCGATGTCAACGACAGCGAGGAAGTGCTCAGGGCGATCCACATGACCGACCCGGAAGTGCCAGTCGACCTTGTGCTCCATACGCCGGGGGGATTGGTCCTTGCTGCAACGCAAATCGCTCGCGCGATCAACAAGCATCCGGGAAAGGTGACCGTGTTTGTTCCCCATTACGCGATGTCCGGTGGCACGCTCATCGCGTTGGCGGCGGACGAGATCGTGGTCAGCCCACACGCGGTGCTTGGCCCGGTCGATCCCCAGTTGGGCCAGTTTCCCGCGTCGTCGTTGTTGAAAGTCGTCAAGGAGAAACCGATCGCGAGGATCGATGACGAGACGCTGGTCATGGCTGATCAAGCCGAAAAGGCGATCCAGCAGGTCAGAGACAGCGTGCGCGAGTTATTGGCCGACAAGTTCACGCCGGAGAAGGCCGATGAACTGGCAACGATGCTGACCGAGGGCCGTTGGACCCACGACCACGCGATCACCTATGAGGACGCAACAGGATTTGGATTTCGCATCAGCGACCAGATTCCGGAAGAATTTATGACACTGATGACACTCTATCCCCAACCGGTCAAACGGCAGCCGACGGTCGAATACCTGCCGGTCCCGCGGCACGGCACTGATGGCGGAAGCAAGGCCCGTGCCTGATCGGCGACTCGTTCGGGAAACATCGAATCGTGACAAAACAGTTCTCAGAGGGCATCTGGAAAGATAACTGGTCTGGGCTGCGAGTGGAAAAGGCGGATAGTTCGTGCGGCCAGTCCTGAATTCATTTCGACAGGGAGGCCGATCATGGCAGACGTTTCCGCATGGCTGACGTTTCCGCACGGCGGGCGTATCGGTCGGATTTCTTGTGGTCATCTGCGTGTCCCCAATGACCTGTCGAATCAAAGATCGTCGGGTGGGTGCAGCAACGCGGAACCCACCCGACGTCACTACCGATTCGCTGGCCACCGGGCATGGAGTAAGGTAGGAATGTTGTTACGATGATCGAACGCCGAGTGTGAATCGTCCTGTGCCTCCGGCACCCAGCCGATACCGGAAGTGGACCCCAATCTTCGGACCACTGGACGCAATTCCTTAGATGGATCGCGGGCTCATCGCGGACGGCTGTGGTGGACTTCCCAGGGCGTGCGATAGTCCAACGATTGATGAGGACGCTCGTGGCTGTAGAACTGG
>JAJDEI010000129.1 GCA_029259845.1 Planctomycetaceae bacterium
AGCCTCTCCAACGTGAGGTGCTGGAGTTTCGGGCGGACTTTGAATCACGCAGTCCACGGGATGAGATTGTTCACGAGGGGGCCAGACGCATGTTGCAGGCGGCACTGACGCACAACGAACCCCATCGAACCAACCGCCGCCCCAATCCGCCGGAGACATCGCCGTACCACAGGCAACGGCACCCGCCGAGCCAGCGTCGTCATCCTGCCGCGCCACGCCTTCCTCCTCCCTGATCGGTCGGCGGCATGCCTTGCTTGTTCAAGCTGGCTCAGTCCGCTCAGAAGCGTGGGCGTCGCCTCAACGGCCACGCCCTGCCCCCCCTCCTCCAAGGAAAGACATCCCCAGACCGACTCCTCCAGGACGCCGCCTGACAAATCCCAGAACACGACATTTGACAATATCTTGGGATTCCTCGCGCATTGTTTGCTTTCAGTCCATCCTTGAGGTTGGGGGTTAAACAGTCCCCAAACGCCTCACATTCTCAATCGCCCTCGGTTCCAGCACGGCTATTTGGCGTCTTGGTCTTCGGGATTCGGGGTCATTGCCCGTTCGGTGGGCGGCAGATGTTTCTCTTGGGAGATTCCCCCCGAGCTGTTGTTTTTGACAGGGGTTGCGTTGTGAGTTGTGGGCGATGTTCTGTTGGTCCCCATCTCTTAACCGATCGCCGTGCGCTGGATCCGGAACAGGACGTGACGGCGGAGTTTGTGATCTCCGGCAAGAAGCGGATGGTCAAAGTCATCATCCGGCGAGCGGGTCATTCCAATCCGCCGCATCACGCGTTGCGAGCGCTGGTTGCCAGTGGCGGTCATTGACACAACCTCATCCATACGGAGCGACGAAAACGCAAAATCCAACGCTGACAGAGCGCCCTCGGTCGCATATCCCCGCCCCCAATACCTCGCCGCCAGCCGCCAGCCGATTTCGACGCAGGGAGTGAAGTGCGAATTGAATCGCGGTGTCGCGAGGCCGATGAACCCAATGAACGGAGCGACGTCCTTGATCTCAACAGCCCACAATCCAAACCCGCGTTCGTCGAAGTGTTGCCGGATCCGTGACACAAACGCGTTGCTCGCTTCGGTCGACAATGGCTTGGGGAAGAACGCCATGACCCGGTGGTCCGCGTTCATGGCAGCGAAGGGCTCCCGGTCGGACTTACGCCAGCGCCGCAACAAGAGGCGGTCGGTTTCGATCGTCTGGGGAGGTGCCATGGGGCATGAACTCCGTCTCGGGATCGCTGGAGACGCCGCAACGGTCGAAGCTGGCGTGTCAGCGTCAATGCCTGCGGGTGCGAAGAGCAAAGTAGGGTCCGCTGTGCGGACCGTGGGAGTTAACATTCGCTGATCGGGCGCGGCAGGCGTACGGGGCCTGAATTTCAGAGAGTCGTCTGCGGTTGATGCCCTGTCCCGACAGCCCGCACAGCGGACCCTCCTTTGCTCGCAGTTGGATGCATCGGGGGGGTAACCCCCCCGCTCGCCGGGACGAATGCTCCGAGGCTGTGAGTTTTTCCCAACGCGTGCCCAAACAGCCGGTGTCTCGAATCAACGAGGACGCGCGAAGCCTGATTTCAGCGGTGATGGTCCCCAACGTTTTCCGAGATGAAGAGACACCGGGGGTTTCCCCCAAAAAACTCGCAAGTTCTCCGGGCTCTGATTGGAGAACGAGGATCGGACGACCGGGCACGGCCCGGCCCCAGAGGCTATCCGAAGCCTCAACTCTTGGAACTTGCCCTCCCTGAAAACAGGACTTCTGTTTCCGGAGGGGCTCTCCCCGACTCGGTACCGGGTACTCGGCACGCCGGACCGCATTCCCACCGCCGCCTTCACGGCGGCGTCAGAGGCGGAAATGGAACGTGTGGCGGAGCAGCCGCCAAATCCATTGGGCGGCGGAGCGTTCGGCAATGATGAAGCGGGCCTGTCCGCGCATGCCGCTCTTGAGCAGTTGTGGGTCCTGGTCGACCTCCACGATGGCCTGATAGACGATCGTGCCCGCCAGCCGTTCGCGGCCTTGGGAATCGGCCACAGTCGGGAGACTGCCGCCATACTTGTTGGACAAGGCCCGCGGGGCGAACTCCCGATGCCGGTCGGAGATCTGCGCCACCTGGCCGGTCAGTTTGACGGACGGCATCTCATCAAGCTTGAGCCGCACGTCCCGGCCGACGATGACGTCTTCCCGGTCGGACTGGTCGATCAGCAGCACGGCTCGAAAGGATTCCACCGGCGCAATGCTGCAAAGATGGGTCCGTTCCTCGAGCACGGCTCCTTTGTTTCGCAACTCAAGGGGTGTGCCGTGCCACGTTGGCAGCCGCTCTTCGAGCGATTGCAGGGTCGGTTCCGCCACACCCGGCGGCTCCACAATGACTCCCGCGGCCGGTGAGCGGATGACCAAATGCTCCGCCTGCTGTTGGGCTTCGTCCCGTTCGCGTTTGAGGCGAATGACCTCCTTCAGCGCTTGCACCTGATTCGCCGCGTCCCCCACCTTGTGAAAGATCTCGGGCATGATCTCGGCCGCCCGCAGTTGGTCCGTCAGCCGCCGCAACCGGTCATCCAGTTCCGGACTGCTGAGGACGGCGAGGACGTCTCCCTTCTCCACAACGCTCCCCGGTTGCACGCGGATGTCGTCGAGGGTACCGGGGATTTGCGTGTAAACGTGGTGCACGCCCTGCGGCTCGATCACGAACGCGGCTTTCGTGAACCACGGAAACGGGATCAGCACGCCTGCAGAAACGAACATCCCCAGCACGGTCAACGTCACGGCGATCTTCACGCGGCTCATCGGTTCGGTCCTTGGCATGCGGATGATCTTGACGACGCTCATTCCCAGGCTGATGAACACCGCACTCATCGACACCGTCGCCAGCATAATCCCGATGCTTTGCAGGCGGTATGGTTTGAGCACGGTGTACAGAAAAATCGTGATCCCCATCAGCACGAACCAGCGGTACAGGCTGGAGGCGATCGCATAGGTGATGAACCATCCCTTGCCCGCCTTCGGCATGAACGGGTCTTCGGGCATCTCGATCCCCAGGCAGTACCACGCAAAGGTGTGCTGCAGCATCGTGCTCGCCTTCTGCCGCAGGTTGGGGATCTCCAGGAAGTCGGCCAGCATGTAATAGCCGTCGTACCGCATGAGCGGGTTGGCATTGAACATGACCGTCGTCACGGTGCTCACGAAAAACAGGTTGAGACACAGGTGCTGCACTAGTCCCGGCTTGGCGTACCACCACAGAAAGATGGCGGCTGACGCCAGTACGACTTCGACGTACATGCCGGCTGCACCGATGAAGATGCGTTGCCACTTGTTCTTGAGCATCCACGAATCGGTGACGTCGCAGTACAGCGTGGGACTGAAGACCAACAGCATCACGCCAATGCCGTGGCATTCGCCGCCGAAGTGTTTGCAGGAGAACGCATGCCCGAACTCGTGCATGATCTTGGCGAACGCCAGCGTGCCCCATAGGTAGATCAGGTTGGGCCAACCAAAAAACTGCTGGAACTCCGGCAGCTTGTCACGGACTTCGCCGAACCGCATCACCAAAAAGACCCACGAGGCAAGCACCAACGTGAGGATGCACATCACCGCCAGCGGATGGAACGTCCAGCGGACGACGGGGTAGGCGAACTGCAAAAACCGCTCCGGGTCCCAGCCGGGCAACCGGATGTACAGCGGGTTGCGGACGACGTTCCAGAACTCTT
This sequence comes from Planctomycetaceae bacterium, assembly GCA_029259845.1. Taxonomy (GTDB): domain Bacteria; phylum Planctomycetota; class Planctomycetia; order Planctomycetales; family Planctomycetaceae; genus JAHBXU01. Next base: position 3,693 of record JAJDEI010000129.1, read on the forward strand.
TCCACTTGCGTTCGGTCCGCTGATGGACCAACGCAACCCCCCGCCCGGGGCGCTCGCTCAGCAGGAGGCTCTTCTGGTGCAGGTCCTGAATGAGCTGCTGCACCGACCGCAGCGTGAAAGGGACGGTGGGAAACTCCTGCTGCAATTCGTCCCGGACTTCGTCGAGACTCCGCTGCCCGTCCAGCAGTTGCAGAGCGGCGTACTGCTCCGGTTGCAGCCGGTAGTATTTGAGCCCGCACGGATCCTTCACCACCGGATACGGCACGTCCTTGTAGCGGACCTGCTCGACCACAAGATCCCTCCGCACCCGCAGCGGAATGGGCCGCTGCGACGACGGCTGCATCGACGGAGCTGCGGTCGTGTGCTGCATCGGGGGCGAGTTGAGAGTTGAAGGTTGAGGGATTCTGAAATCTCAGATTCGAGATTTCAGAGTTCAGATTTGAAATCTCTTCTCTCAAGCCGCGAGCCATGAAATCCAAGAACAGGACCTGTCGTCTTGTGAGTTGACACTTGTTTGAGATTTGTCACTTGAGATTTGATGCTTGAGGATGCCTCACCGGTCCAAGAGGAGCACTTTCATCACTGCGGGCAGCCCCTCCAGGAGGATGTTGTCGCGGTTGCGGACCTCGGCCCAGATGCGGACCTCGTTCACCAGCCCGAGGTCGCTGACGCTTTCGACGTCGATGAAGCCGATACGGCCTGCGAACACTTCGTTCTCTTCTGAGAGCCGCGTGCGGCTCGGTTGTTCGCCGGTCGGTGAAATCAGACGGTCGAGTTCGGCACTGCGCTCTTCGGGGAAGACCAGTTGGACGCGAATCGGATCGCCGACCTGCAATCGCCGGGCGTCAGCATATGGCAGCTTCCCCTCCACCCGCACGCGCGAAGTATCCACGATCGTGATGATCTCGTCACCCAGATTGACAGCCTCGCCGACGTGCTTTTCCAAACGGGTCACCATCCCGGTGAATTTGGCGTGCACCCGGTAGGTTTGCAGTTCGGCCTCCGCTTGCTCTGCGGCCACCTGACTGAGCGCCAACTCCTCCTCGGCCTGCTGCACCTGGAGCTTTTTCGCTTCGCCAATGATTCTCAGGCGTTCGATCTCCGATTTGGGGAACGGCGGCGGGTCTGTTTGGTTCCCGAAGGTTGTCCGAAAGATGCGATTCGCGTTCAGTTTATCATTCAGCTCCATCTCGGTGGCGGTTCTGTCTTGCTTGGCGATCAAGACGGGCGTCTCCATGTCGGCCTGTTGTTGCCGCAGTTTGAGGTTCGTCAATGCGACCTCATCCCGCAAGCGGACGACCAGGTTGCCCGGTTCCACGCGGTCGCCTTCCTCGAAGGGCAATTCGGCGATGATCCCCGGCCGCGCGGTCGCATATGTGCTCTTGTTGACGAAACGGACCGTGCAGTTCTCGATAACCAGAGACGGCGTCTCGCTCGAAGCTGGACCGGCCGAGGCTGGCCCGACCGAGCCGGGACCGTCTGCCCCGCGCATTTGAAACGTCGCGACCGTCAAGAGCAGCAGGATCGCTGTCGCCTGCCACACGTTACGCGTCCACATGATATTGTCCTTCCGCACGCAAACGATTACGCTCAGCATGCTATCGTGAAACGCCGTTTGCAGGAACTTCAATCCTGTGCCGGGGTTCGGGGGTTGTGCGGGCAGTAAAGTAGTAAAGTAGCCCACCGGTGAGCCAGTAAAACCACACCGACACCTCCGTAAACGGTCGTTGGTGGGCACAGCCCACCCTACTGCCAGTGGGCACAGCCCACCCTACTGCCAGACGGTCGCATGAGATTGGATGATCCTTTGCAACATCATCTCGGCGAGTTGCGTTCCACAGGCGACAGGCTGCTCGATACCTTGCCGCCCGTCGACCGGTTCTTTCGCGAACTGCTCGCCGCCGCGGTCGATGGCGAGCGGCTGCTGGCCGGCATCGTCTGGCTGGTCGACAAAGAAGGGCGGTTGCAACCATTTTGCGACGCTGGGCTCAAGAATGTTTCCCCCGACGGTAAGCTGACCGTCGGACCGCGAGAGCAGCAGCAACTGACCGCCGCCCTGCAGGAAGGGCAAGTGGTCGTCCTCAACGGGCAGGAGGCGGTTGCCAATGGTCAACGGCCGCGGGTCATCGGCCCGCTGCAGTCGGACGGACGTTCCGTCGGCGGGGTGGAGCTGTTCTTCGAGCCGGAGCAACTGCCGGGGGGAAATCGCGACCTCCTGCATCTGGTGGAGGAGTGGTGCGGATACGGCTGCCGGTATCTCGACCGGCAACAGCTCGCCAGCCAACAGCCGGCCGATCCCTCCGGCTTCTGGGAGCAATTCGAGCGGTTCTCGCTGGAGTTGCAACGGACGCTCAACATCCGTGAGGTCGCGGCGATCGCCGTCAACGACGGCCGCATCATTGTCGGCTGCGACCGGATCAGTCTCGTGCTCAAGGAAGGCAAGCGGATCAAAGTCCGCGGCATCAGTGGACAGGACGACGTCGAGCACCGGGCGAACCTCGTGAACTCGATGCGCAACGTCGCCCGGCAGGTGATGCGGGTCGGCGAGCCGCTCGTCTATCGCGGCTCGATTCAAGACATTCCTCCGCAACTGGAGAAACCACTCGCCACGTTCCTGCAGGAGGGCCGCGCCCGCATGGCCCTGTTTCTGCCGCTGCTCCCCCGTGAGGTGTTTCCCCACAAAGAGGCAAAGGACCCCAGCGCGGCCCGCGCCAAAAAGACCCCCAAGCCGATTGGTTGCCTCGTCGTCGAACAGTTTTCAGAGAGCCGCCCGCTGCCGGTACTACGGCAGCGGGCGGACCTCGTTGCGGACCACATCGGCGCAGCGTTGCACAACGCGCAAACCCATCAGACGATTTTCCTGCTGTGGCTGTGGGTCGCCATCGGTCGGTTGTTCGGATGGTTTCGCGGCCGCAATCTGGCGATCGCCGCGGCGGTCGCCGTGGGAGTCGCCGGGACGGGAGCCGCGCTGGCGTTCGTACCGTGGGACTACCGCGTCGAGGGTCTCGGCAAGACGATGCCGGTCATCCAACGGGAAGTCTTCGCTCCCTGGGACGGCGACGTCGTGGAAATCTTCGTGGAGAGCGGAAAACGCGTCGAACGGGGGCAGCCGCTGGTGCGGCTGGAAAGCGACGAACTCCGCGGCCAGCACGTTTCGGCGAGTGCGGAACTGGCCCTCAAGCGGGGACTGCTCACAACGCTCAAACGGCAACTTGACGGATCGCGTCGCGACGAGGATTCCGCTCGCTACGAAGCCGACTTCGCCAAGACGAAAATCGAAATCCTCGGGCTCCAACAGGAAGTTCGTATCCTGGAAGAGCGACGCGAGGCGCTCACCGTCCGGTCACCCATCGCCGGCGTCGTCGCGACGTTTCAGATCAAACAGAAACTCCAGGACCGGCCTGTCCGCCGCGGGGAGGTGCTGCTTGAAGTAATGGATGACAGCGGCGACTGGCGGCTCGAACTGGAAGTCCCCGAGTACCGCATGGGCCATCTGCTCAAAGCCCTCGGACGCTCCTCGGACGGGACGCTCCCCGTCGAATACGTGCTCGCCACCGCTGTGGAAATCAGCTACCAGGCCGAACTCACCGCCATCGCCACCCGCACCAACGAGTCCGAAGAGGAGGGGACCATCGTCGAAGTCTTCGCCGACATCGACACCGACACGCTCCCCAGCCGCCGCATCGGTGCCGAGGTCGAAGCGAAGATCAACTGCGGCAAGAGAAGCCTGGGCTACGTCCTGTTCGGCGACGTCATCGAATTTGTGCAGCGGCACTTCTGGTTGTAAGCGAGACTTCGAATGCAAATCCTGCTGACAAGACTCCCGATCCTGTTGTTATTGGGCGGGTGGCCCAGCCGGAGATGGGAGATGGGCACCCGCAGGAGCGCGAGTTCCAGCAATCGCGGCTGAACCGTCACATCGCGGCTCGGCAGGAGCCTTGCCCTCCCGGAAAAACGGCCCGTCTGTTCCTGCAAAACTCTCAGTGAGACAACGAATGCAAGTCCGGAAGAACCGACTCCCAACCCCGTTGTTAACGATCATCGCTGTCCTGTCGGCCCGATCGGTGATCGCCACCGAACCGGTCGCCACCGAGCCGATTCCCGACAAACTGGTCGTGCTCACGTTTGACGATTCGGTGCGGTCGCATTTCACCGTTGTGCGGCCGATTCTCCTGGACTACCGGTTTGGAGCAACGTTTTTCATCACCGAAGGGTTCGATTTCAAAACCAACAAACAAGACTACATGACCTGGGAACAGATCGCCCAGTTGCATCGGGACGGATTCGAAATCGGCAACCACACGCGCGGCCACATGGGGGTGACGGAGGAAACGTTGCCCAAAATCCCGGAGCAGATCGAAGCGATCAACCGCCAGTGCAAGGCAGACGGCATCCCTCGCACGACGACCTTCGCGTATCCGGGAAACCAGTTTCATCCCGATGGTTTCGACGTGTTGAAGAAGGCGGGGATCGTCTTTGCGCGGCGGGGAGGGGCACCGGAGTATCCCTACGACCAGGGGCGGGGCTTCGCCTACGAGCCGGGACGCGACCATCCGCTGCTGATTCCCTCCGCCGGCGATGCGCGGCCCAATTGGACGATGGCCGATTTCCTGCGAGCCATCCGACAGGCGAAGGACGGACGCATCGCCATCCTGCAGTTTCACGGCGTCCCCGACGTCCAGCATCCCTGGGTGCACACGCCCGAAGCACAATTCCGGGCCTTCATGAAGGTCCTGTCGCTGGAAGGCTATCAGGTCATCGCCCTCCGGGACCTCAAGCGATACGTCGACCCGTCGATCGTTCCCGATTCTTATGAGACGGTCATTCAGCAGCGGAAACAGGCGATCGCCGATGAAACCGTTCGCTCCGCTGAGTAACCGCGGGGGGGGTGATGTCCCGAATGGCACTTAAATTATCGTAATCCCTTTTGCCATTTCGCTTTTGATGACCCGCCGAGGTTTGCGGAGGTAGGCGTAGTGCTTTGGCCTCCGCTTTCGCAGCCGGGGTTCGAAACGGTCGGGACGATCGGCAACTCGG